>DATHVH010000395.1:0-11810 GCA_035461405.1 Anditalea sp. | reverse complement strand
CCCATGACCGTGCTGCTGGCTATTTCCAATTAGAGAAAGCCAGAGTAAGATGGTTTTTAAGTATTAATGCTGATACTCTTCCTGATGCAGTAAAAGAAAGAGGGGGTAGGACTTACCGATCTTTAACTATGGAAGGTCAGGAAATAGAATTTAGTGATGGATTTACGGAGCTTCATACACACAGTTATCAACATATTTTGGACGGACATGGCTTTGGTCTTGAAGAGGCAAGAAATTCAATTGAGATAGTGCATGATATTAGGCATAAAGAGCCTATAGGACTCAAAGGTGACTATCACCCACTAGCAAGTAGAGAGTTAAGCAAACACCCTTTTGCTCTTTAAAATTAAAAAGAAGAAAATCAGAAAATAATGGAACTTAAAGGATCAAAAATATTAGTTATAGGTGGTGCAGGCTTTATTGGAAGTTTTGTAGTATCAGAACTGCTCAAAGAAGACGTCGCCGAGGTAGTAGTCTATGATAATTTTGCCAGAGGGAAGAAAGATTATTTAATAGATCAATTGAAAGATGATCGATGCAGCATTTATCCTATAGGGGGTGATATTCGGGAAATCGATATTTTGAATGCAGCTATGAAAGGAAAAGATTATGTCATCTGCTTAGCAGCTATGTGGCTATTGCATTGCAAAGACTTTCCCCGCACCGCATTTGAAGTCAACATAGCAGGTACTTTTAATGTATTGGAAGCTTGTGTTAATAATAATATCAAAAAACTAGTCTGGTCATCTTCAGCCTCTGTTTATGGTGATGCTGTTGAATTGCCAATGACAGAAAGCCACCCTTTTAATAACAAAAATTTTTATGGCGCTTCTAAAATAGCAGGAGAAGCCATGGCTACTGCTTTCAATGATCGATATGGACTTCCTATTATCGGTTTGAGATATATGAACGTATATGGCCCTCATCAGGACCAGACAGCAGCTTATACTGGGGTAGTTCCGATTATGCTAAATAAAATAGAGGCTAATGAGGCTCCAAGTATCAATGGAGATGGTAGTCAAGCTTATGATTTTATTTATGTTGAAGATGTAGCTCGTTGTAATGTGCAGGCTTTAAAAAGCGATGTGAACTTAGGAATGTATAATGTCGGGACAGAAGTACAAACTTCAATTAAGGATCTTTGCGAGTTGATATTAGAACTTAAAAATTCTGATCTTGAAGTTAATTATAAACCATATTCTGCAGATGATGCACGTGCCTTGGTACAGAACAGAATAGGTTCTAGAATAAAGGCTGAGCAGGAGTTAGGTTTTAAATATCAATACGATTTAAGAGAAGGTTTGAAAAAACTAATTGATTGGCGAATTGAGACAGGAGTAGACAAAGGAGAGCTTAATAGCTTAAAAAATTAAATACAGCTTAAAATCTATGGAATCAGCTATTAGAAATATACCTATTTCTCTACCGGTAACAGGACTTGAAGAGTGGGAAGCTACTAAAGAGCCTTTGATGAGCGGATGGATTACCTCCGGCCCAAAAGTCAGAGAATTTGAAAAATTATTTGCTGAAAGGCATCAAGTTAAACATGCCTTTGCAGTAACAAGTGCCACCACTGCGCTTCACTTGGCATTAGTGGCATTGGATATCCAGCCTGGAGATGAAGTTATTGTACCTGCTTTCACTTGGGTGGCCACGGCAAATGTGGTTTTGTATTGTGGTGCTACAGTAGTATTTGTGGATGTTGATCCCAATACATTCAATATTGATCCGGAAGATTTAAAAAGGAGGATTACTTCCAAAACTAAGGCCATTATACCCGTCCATCTATTTGGATTGACTGCTGACATGGATGCGATAAAAAAAATCGCTGGAGATATACCATTGGTGGAAGATGCTGCTTGCGCTGCTGGATCAGCTTTTAATGGGACACCTGCCGGTGCCCTAGGGACTATTGGTTGTTTCTCTTTTCACCCTCGTAAATCAATTACCACAGGAGAGGGCGGAATGCTTACGACCAATGATGATGCATTAGGCGAAAAATTGGGCATGTTAAGAAATCATGGTGCGGCCATTTCAGAAGAACAAAGACACCATGGACCTAAACCATTTATCTTACCTGATTTTAACCTTTTGGGATATAATTATAGGATGACTGATCTACAAGGAGCTGTGGGTGTTGTTCAGTTAAAAAAATTGGATTCTTTCATTGAAGAGCGACAGAAATGGGCAGAGTTCTATATCAATGAATTAAAAGACATCACTTGGCTGAGAACACCAGAGGTTCCTTCTGGGTATAAGCATGGTTGGCAATCATTTGTAACATTCGTTGACGAAGAAAAAGCTCCTTATTCAAGAAACGAAATTATGGAAAAGTTGCAAGAGGTAGGAGTATCTACCAGACCAGGAACTCATGCCGTTCACATGTTAAATTTCTATAAAGAAAAATATGGTATGTCTGCTTCTGATTTTCCGGGAGCAAGAGCCTGCAATGATTATTCGATGGCGATACCTTTACATAACAGGATGACAGAGGAAGATTACCACTATGTGGTAAAGGCACTTAAAAACTTATAAATAAAATGAAATACTTAAACACCTCATTAAGAAAATTAATAATTTTCGTGATGGGGTGTTTCTTTGTTTTCCTTGTGGGGTATGGAGTAGGGAAATATGGGATAATAGATAAAGGGAAAGATATATTATTAAACAATCCAGAAGAAGCTCATGGTACTACCGAGAACTTTTTATCCTTAACTGCATTCACCGATGAGCTTATAGAATCAGAGAAACTTCTTGATCCCATTGAGAGCTTTGATGAAATTAACAAACTTAATCATGATATTTTAATAGAGCTGGGTAAGTTTGAAAATCTATATGATAAAATTGCTATAGTAGATTCAGAGATTATAACTTTAAATAATGGACAGACTACCGTCGTAAAACTAAGTTTTCAATATCAAAATAAAACTTTTTATTCTTATGCTTATCAGGTCTCAAATCCTCACACTACTGCAAAAAACTCTGCTCTAATTATTCCTGGTAGTGGACATAACCAATCTTTTAAGATTTATAATCGTAAAGAATCCAATTACCATCATGGGATACTGGAGTTTATGGAAGATCTTACTGATTTTCAAACCTATATTTTTATTAAACCCAATGAAGGAATTTTAGCATTTCACAATGGAAATAAAAAATTGAATTATAATTTTATCACCAATTTCCACCTTAATCAAGGTGGTTCATATTCTGCAAGTTACCTTTTGCAATCCATAGCTTTCCAGATATATCTAAAAGAATTATATCAGAAAAATCTAATTGTAGGACTTTCTCAAGGAGGTTTGGCTACATTATTAAATGCACTGGAATCAGATCCAGATTATGCAGTTATTGCCTCAGGGTATTCTGTTATTAATTATGATAAAGTGGAGTGGAGCGGACATGATCAAATTATTATTCCTGGTATATCTAAAGAGTTAAGGCAAGAAAACCTCTCTAATAGATTACAAGAAAGTAATACATCGTGGTTTTTTTCATATGGTAAACAAGAGAAAGGAACTTACAGAATAGAGGCTGATGAATTATGGACACAATCTATAATAGGGGAATTATCCAATGTAAAAGTCATAATTCACGAAGGAGGCCATCAATTTCCTTTTGAAGAATTAAAAACTTTTATAGAAAAAGAAACTGAATTAATATGTGTGGAATAGTTGGGGTTTTCAACCTTAATGGCCAGCCTTTCTCTAGAAACCAGCTTAGAAAAATGAGTGACTCTCTAAGTCATAGAGGGCCTGATGGGGAGGGTTTTTATATCAAAGAAAATATCGCCTTAGCGCATAAGCGCTTAGCTATTTTGGATACTTCCCCTCGAGGATTACAGCCCATGACTTCTAAGGAAGGCAACTGGGTGATAATTTTTAATGGATGTATTTATAATTTCATGGAGTTAAAACAAGAACTTCGGTCCATGGGTCATAGCTTTGTTTCAGCTACAGATACAGAAGTTATAGTGGAAGGTTTGGAAGCTTATGGACCATCGTTTTTAGAGCGCTTGGATGGTATGTTTGCTATTGCGGCATGGAACAAAAAAGAAAAATCCATTTATCTTAGTAGAGACAGATATGGTGTGAAGCCATTATATTATTGGTTTTCAGGAAAAACATTGGTCTTTGCTTCAGAGATAAAAGCTATTCTCGCTCATCCAGATTATTCTATTAAATTGAATTTTTCTGCCTTAAATGAATATTTCACTTTTCAGAATATGTTCTCCTTCAATACTTTATTTGATGGGATAACGATGTTACCCCCTGCTAATACGGTAAAAGTGAATAGCTCTTCCACATTTGTAAAACATTATTCTTGGTGGGATTATGATTATTCAAATCCTGATGAGAAAATGACTTTTGAGGATGCTACGTTTGAAACTGAAAGGCTTTTTAGAAATGCTGTCGCTCGTCAAATGGTTTCTGATGTACCAGTTGGATCTTACCTTTCCGGTGGGATGGATTCTGGCTCTATTACGGCCCTAGCATCTACTCATGTGGATAGATTGGCGACATTTACTTGCGGCTTTGATATGAGTGAAGTGACTGGAGTAGAGGCCAATTACGATGAAAGAAGAGACGCGGAGTTAATGGCTAATCATTTCAAAACTGAACATTATGAACAGGTACTGAATGCGGGTGACATCAAATGGTCATTGCCAAAATTGGTATATCATTTAGAGGACTTAAGAGTTGGGATGTCTTATCCAAACTATTATATCTCAAGATTAGCCTCTAAATTCGTAAAAGTCTGTCTTCAAGGTACCGGTGGGGATGAGTTATTTGGAGGTTATCCTTGGAGATATTATCGGGTTTTTCAATCTGTTAGTCAACAGGAATATTTTGACTCTTATTATAATTTTTGGCAGCGTCTGGTCACAGACCAGCAAAAAAGTCAGTTATTTACTTCTGAAGTATTTTCTAAAATCAATTTACAGGAACCAAGGGAAATCTTTGAAAGGGTTTTTACTTTCAATAATAAATTGAGCTACGATACTCCCGAACACCATATCAACAACTCATTGTATTTTGAAAGTAAGACTTTCCTTTCCGGATTGTTATTGGTGGGGGATAAATTATCCATGGCAAATGGATTAGAGGAAAGGTTTCCATTTATGGATAATGCACTGGTGGACTTTGCCCAAAAAATACCTGTTAGGCATAAGCTTGGCAATCTTGAGCAAATGAAAAAGCTTGATGAAAACGTTTTTGGAAATAAAAGGAAACAATATCAAGAGTTTAACGACGGGAAAAATGTTCTGCGTAAAGCTATGATGGATTTCATTCCAGAAAAAATCATAAATAGAAAAAAGCAAGGCTTCTCTGCTCCTGATGAAAGCTGGTATAGAGGCGAAAATGCCGCTTACATAAAGGAATTGCTTTTGAACAAAAAAACAATTTCATCTGATTTTATTTCCCAGGATTACATCAAAAAAATAGTCGACGAACATACTAATGATCGGATTAACCACCGCTTATTGATCTGGAGTTTCATGAATTTTGAATGGTGGTGTAAGATCTTCCTAAACAATGAATCCCCATACTAAAATGAAAATATTGTTCTTAGGTTGTACTGCTTTTAGCGAGAGACTATTGATAAAATTATCAAATTTAGAAAATATAGAAATTGGAGCGGTGTTTTCGATACCGCAAGAGTTTCAAATCAGTTATAGTAAAGAAAAAGTAAAAAACTCAAATTATGTTAATTTAAAACCCTATGCGGATAAATTGAATATTCCTTTTTTTGAGGTGGAATCCGTAGAGGGCAAAAAGTTGACCGATTATAAGGAGTTTATAGAGAATTATCAACCAGATGCTATATTAGTAATGGGCTGGTATTATATGGTGCCCAAATCCATAAGAGATCTGGCTAAAATGGGGGCGTGGGGAATCCATGCATCATTACTTCCCAAATATGCGGGCGGTGCACCGCTGGTATGGGCTATTATAGAAGGAGAAAAGGAGACAGGAGTCAGCCTGTTTCAGCTGTCTGACGGAGTAGATGATGGTGACCTAATATCACAGAAAAGTTTCCCCATCACCAATACTGATACTATAAAAGAGGTATATGAAAAAGCCACAATAGCTTCTGAAAACATATTAGATGAAATATTTCGATTCCCTCAAGATATAATTTTTAAGCCTCAAGATAAATCCAAAATTCAAGTTTACCCACAGCGCAAGCCTGAGGACGGAGAAATTGATCTGAGCTGGCCGGCAGAAAGGATCTATAATTTTATCCGCGCCCAATCTGCTCCATATCCCGGAGCCTTTATAAAATCCAGCGATAATAAAAAAATCTATATAGAAAGTGCTAGGTATAGGAATGATACTTAACACATAATAGCTCATAATAAAAAATAAATATAAAAGCTTATTTAGTTATCCTATAGCTAGAAATTAAAAAATGAAAGGAAAGATTTTTATCGGAATGACAGAAATAGCTGGTTTTTACTATAACCTTTCGCAAGGTTTTAGAAAAAGAGGGTATGCTGTATCTGAATATTATTATGAGGATCATAAATTTCAATATGGGCCTCCTCTATCTTATCCTTTGATATTTAAATTGGTAAGGAAAGTAAAACATAAGCTGAAGGTTAAAAATAATGTGCTTTTAAAGATTTGTGATAGGGTGATTTCTATTGCTTTTCTCACTTATGCTATTTTAAAATATGATATTTTTATATTTGGGTTTGGTACATCAATGCTTAACAATAATAAGGACTTACCACTTTTAAAATTTTTTGGAAAAACTATAATTTCTAATGTTGCACATGGATCCGAAGCCAGGCCTCCTTACATCAATGGCGCTAAACGAAATAGTGAAGGAGGTTTTTTACACTGGAAAGCATTAGGGGATATGGCCATTATGATGAGGTCGAAAATAGAATATATTGAAAATAATTCTTCTTATATCATTGGTGCCCCCCTTACCAGTCATTATTTAAAAAAGCCTTTTATTAACCTATTAGATATAGGATTACCACTTGATTTGACTAATCGTCATAACAACCAAGATTATCCAAAAAATAAGTCTGTAAGAATACTTCATTCTCCTTCAAATCCTTACGTGAAAGGGACTTTTGAAATTAGACAGGTTATAGCCAAGCTCTCAATACAGGGATATGATATTGAATATATAGAAGTCATAAATAGTTCTAATAGCAAAGTTATAGAAGAATTAATTGCCTGTGATTTCATTATAGATCAGTTATACAGTGATACGCCAATGGCCGGCTTTGCTACCGAAGCAGCTTTTTATGAAAAGCCTGCAGTAGTGGGAGGTTATGGATGGGATATTTTGAAGGAGTATATTGATTCATCCAATTTTCCTCCCAGTGAAATATGTCATCCTAGTATGCTTGAAGCTAGTATTATAAAATTAATAGAAGATAAAGAATATAGGATTGATCTGGGAAGAAGAGCCAAAGTGTTCGTAACTAATAATTGGACTTCAGAATTGGTGGCGGATAAATTTATTAGTTTATTTAATGAAGGAGGTAAAGCTAGTTGGTATGTGGATCCTACAAATATAAATTATGTGCAGGGTGTTGGTATTTCTGATATTGATTCGCAAAATTTGATAAAACTAATCTTAAAGAACTATGGAAGAGAGGGATTAGGTTTAGTTGGTAAACCTAATTTGGAAGAAAGGTTTAGGCAATTTTCTCAAAGAACACTTATTCACAATTCAGATAATGTGAATCAAAATCATGCTTAAAAAGCTTCTTGGAGAATCCGCTATTTATGGGATATCTTCAATTGTGACTAAATTTATTGGTATATTTTTAGTACCAATTTATACTCAGGTTTTTAATCCGGAAGATTATGGTGTCGTAGCATTAACTATAACCACCTTTTCCCTACTCGGTATGCTTGTTGTCTTTGGATTCGATAATTCTGCTGCGCTATATTTCTATGAAAATAAAAGCGAAGAATATCAAAAAAAGCCCATTAGCAATTGGTTCTTTACACAATTGATTTTTTCTCTAAGTGTAGCGGTTATTTTTATTTTATTTTCTTCCACCATATCAAATTTGTTGTTTGACTCTCCTATTTATAGAAGTGTCTTAATATTATCAAGCATAAGTCTCGTTTTTTCAACTTTTACTACGGTTTTACAGAAATGGTTGAGGTTTCAGCGTAAAGCAGTGGCCACTGTTATATTTACCTTATCCATCTCGATTTTAAATATTTTATTGAATATCCTGTTCGTATTATATTTAAAATTAGGCCTCAATGGAGTTTTTTTGGCAAACCTCATTAGCTCGGTTATCGGATTCTGTATATGTAGCGTGATGATGAGAAATTGGCTGTCCATATCTTATATAGATCGTGACCTATGGAAGAAAATGTTCAAGTTTGGTCTTCCATTAGTACCAGCAGCATTAGCTTATTGGGTATCAAATTCTTCGGCTTCTTATTTTTTAAATTTTTCATTATCTAAAACCGAAGTAGGGCTTTTCCAAATAGGTTCAAGTATCTCCTCTGGGGTATTGTTATTTACCGGGGCTTTCCAAATGGCTATCGGTCCATTTATTTTCTCGCAAAAGGATCAACCGGATGTCAAACACTTAATCAATAGAGTATTTATCGGTTATTTGACTATAACCTCTCTTGTAGTTGCTGCTGTTTCAAGTTTCTCATATGAGATATTGGTAATTTTAACTCGGGAATCTTATTATTCTGCTAAAACCCTAGTTCCTATTCTTTCTTTCAATTTTTTGCTTTTAGGATTGAATTATATCGGATCTCTAGGTTTGAATATCATAAAAAATAATAAACCCTACATGGTTTCGATCATTTTGGGTTCTATAATAAATGTTATACTGTTTTTCGTGTTAATACCTTTTCTAGGTAAAGAAGGGGCGGCTTGGTCTATGACATTATCTAATCTATGTGCGTCTTTCTTGATTTTTAAATTTTCTGTAAATTATTTTCCTATAAAATTTAAGTATGCTTTAGGTATTGCTATCGTCGTTTTATCTCTTGGTATAGGTTTTTACTTAAACACATGGGTACCTGAAATCTTTTGGCAGGGTATTGCATATAAACTATTGATATTAATCCTTTTTTCCTTATTGATTATAAAAATAGCTTTACCTACTTTAAAAGACCAAGCATTAATTAAGGCCATTTGAAAACTATAAATTCTGACAAAACTCTAGTCTATTTAGCTATTGTTAATAAAAAGCTGAGTCCAGGTGTTTTCAATAAAATAATTGGAACTGTAAAAGGGGCTGAAAAAAATGGTTTCGCAGCCAGAGTGTGGTATAGAGAGCCTAATATTAATTTCAGGGAAGAATTAATAGAAGAAATCATTTCTGCCACTGAAAAGTATGTTTTGATCAGAAGTGTTTGTGAGTACAATATATTTTTGCTTCCTGCCCTTATAAAGGCCAAACGTCAGGGTAAGGTTATAATTTTTGATGTACCCACTCCTAATCGGGTGGCGGTTTATGAGATTTATAATGGGGACAAAACATTTTTAGGAAAAATAAAGTCATTATTTTTTTTATTGGCTTCTGGGCCAATTCCATATTTATTTGTTGATCGTATCATCCAATATGCCCAAGAAGGTAAATGGTTTTTGTTAGGTAATCATGCAAAAACAAAATTAATCGGAAATGGGATTGATGTAAGCGCTATCAGACAGAGAAATAATAAAGCGGTATGGCCTTCATCAAAATTAAATCTCATTGCAGTAGCTTCTATCAATTATTGGCATGGTTTCGATAGACTTATAAAAGCCATTAAAATTTTTAATGATAAACCTAACGTAAATTATAAAGTATATCTTACCATTATAGGTAAAGGATCCTATTTCCAGTCACTCAATAATTTAGTGTTAGAGTTAAAGCTGGAAGATTTTATAATATTTAAAGGGTTTCTTACAGGTGAAGATTTATATGAAAATTATGATATTGTTCACCTTGGTGTGGGTTCATTAGGATTATATCGCAAGAAATTAGATGATGCCTCTGAATTAAAGTCTAGGGAATACTGCTCTATAGGATTACCCTTTTTAGCTTCTGGAAATGACCCGGATTTTCCCGAATCCACTCCATTTAGATATAAAGTAGAAAACACCGATGAAATTGAAAGCATTATTGACTTTCTTTTACATGCCGATGATTTTTTATTACATACTCAGGATATGGATATAAGAAAATTTGCGGAAAATAAATTGGACTTCAAAGTTAAAATAAGGGAAATCCTGGATGGGTTATAGGTAAGATGAAAAACAATTTAGTTTTCCTTACTCAAAATTATCCTTACGGCAATGGTGAAGATTTTATAGAAAATGAATTGCCCATCCTTCTTTTGCATTTTGATAAAATCCTGATTCTACCTAGTTTATCTAGAAATTTTGATAAAAAAAGACTCCTACCTGATAGAGTGGAAGTGATTAACTTTCACAATCCACAGGGAGTTTTTGAAATATTGAGTAATTGGTTTGCAAACCTACCCTCTTCTTTGACCCTAATGATTGAAGAATTTTTTAAAATGGGTAAGAAATTTTCTTTATTACCTTATCTATTTTATCATATACCATTAGGATTAAAAATTAAAAAATCATTAATCCACCTCTTACGGAAAGAAGAAAATTATACATTCTATTCTTATTGGATGGATACCAATGCATATGGATTATGCCTTTTGAAAAGAAATTTGGGAATAGATTTTTTCGTAAGGACCCATGGCGGCGATTTATATGGGTATAGACATTCACATGGTATAATACCCTTTAGACAAACGGTCTATACTGAAGCAAATAGCATTTTCCCCATTTCTAAAGATGGTAGAAATTATATAACTGAAAACTGGCCCCAATATAAACATAAAGTGAAAACACATTACTTGGGGGTAAAAAAACAGGAATTAGGACCTATTCCTAATATGGATAGATATAGGATTATTTCCTGCTCCTCTATCATTCCATTAAAGAGGTTAGATAAAATCCTTAGTGTGATAAGTTATATTTCTGAACCTGTAGAGTGGATACATTTTGGGGGATCCGTTGAAGAAATTCAGGCAATAAAATATAAAGCAGATAATATATTGAGAGATAGGGGAAAGTTTATCCATAAGGGACAAGTAAACAATAGAGATTTACTAAATTTCTATAGACAAGAATATTGCGATTTATTTATAAACCTGAGTGAGTCAGAGGGAATTCCTGTATCTATTATGGAGGCTATCAGTTTTGGTATTCCGGTCATTTCAAATGAAGTGGGGGGTATTCCTGAGATTGTAAATACAACTACTGGGATATTGGTTGGGTTAAATGATTCCCCCCAGTCCATATCAGAAAAAATCAATGGGTTCTTTCAATCAGGGAAAAGCAGAGATATATACTATAGAAAACAAATAAGATCTTTTTTTGATGAAAATTTTAATGCAGAGGTAAACTATAATAGTTTCGCCAATGAAATTTTAAAATTAGAATTCAGAGATTAAGCCTTCATGAATAAAATAATCCTGATTTCTAATTACTTCACACCCTGTACACTTACCCCTTCACAGCGGATCAGCTATTGGGCAAAACATTTCAATCGGCTCGGTTATTATCCTACGGTCATTACCAGGGAATGGAAAGCAGATATCAAATCTCATTTTGATACCAAAAAAGCTATCGGAGAACAGGTGAGGCATGAAAAGTATGAAACATATGAAGTATATTATCTTCCTTTCCAGCCTGGCATATTAGATAGAGCATATGTAAAATGGGGGGAAACCTCATGGAGACCATTATTCCTATTGGTAAAGTTATTAGATGTTTTGCTGGTGAGCCTTACCCTT
>DATHVH010000394.1:0-21830 GCA_035461405.1 Anditalea sp. | reverse complement strand
ACACGGTTATATTCTGCTTCAGCTTGATTGATGAGGGTTTCTCTTTCTTGCTGAGCCTGATTGACAGCATTAAAAGAAGGCTTTACCGGCTCAGGAGGATTTACATCCTGCAGTACCACCTGGTCTATTCGGATGCCATTTTGATATTCGTCACATAGCTCTTGGAGCAATACTTCTACACTGGTAGCTATTTCCTGTCGGCCTACGGTCAGTACTTCGTTTACTGTTCTGTCTCCTACTATTTTTCTCATAGACGCTTCTGCCATATCTCTAAGCGTTTTCTCTGGATTGCGCACACGGAATAGATAATTGTAGGAATCAACTATCCTGTACTGAACCACCCATTCTACATCGGTCAGGTTCAGGTCACCAGTAAGCATCATGGATTCATCTCCGAAACCTGTCTTGGCATATTCGCTCTGCCTTCCTGCCTCGGTAGTTCTAAATCCAAATTCCTGCTTTAATTGCCGCTGTACGGGAATTTTTGACATGGTTTCTATTCCAAATGGCAATATAAAGTTCAAACCTGGCGGAACAATCCGATCAAACTCGCCTAGCTGAACTACTACTCCCTCTTCTTCGGGACCAACAGTCCTAATAGAAGATAAAAGGCCTATAAATAATATTAACCCTATAATTATCTTGGTAAGATATTTTTTAATCCAGTCAGGATTAATATTAATCTCGTACTCTTTATCTGACATAGAAAATATAATTTTTTTAAGTTTGGGAAGGTAAGGATAAAAACCCTTATGTACTGAATAAATTTAGTTAAAAGAAAGAAAAAATAAAACGAAAAGCACTAACCAAATTCCATCCATAAAATACCAGTATAGCGTAAATAGTTTAAGCTTCATCTTTTCAAACGGGTTTATCATTACCAAAAAAGTTTTGACGGCATCGTTTTTAATCCTTCGATAATTTACGATAAGCATAATACCATAAATTAATGCACCCAGTAAATGGAAGATATGAATCCCTGTCAGTACATAAAGAAAACTCCCATATGGTATACCGGTAAAATGCAATCCCATGTTTGTAAGCTCCATCCATCCCACCACTTGGAGACTTATAAACAAAAACCCCAAGGAAAGGGCAATCGCCAGGTTCTTTCTCAATTGCTTTAAATTTTCTTGCTGGAAGAAAGGAACTAAACGACCGACATAAAACCCACTAATGACCATAGCCATGGAACTAAGTAAAAATGCATATGGCATTTTGAATTTCTTTAGTTCGAGAAGGGTTGGATTTTGAGTAAAAATAAATGCAAGAGTCAAAAACAGAAAAATCAAACCACTTCCAAACATCCCCAAATACATAATGGTCTGATAGGGATGCAGCTTTTCAATCTTTCTTAAATAATTTCTTGCTGACATATACTTTACGGATAGGGAGTAAACAAATAATTTTCAAATAGGTTTATAGATTGAACATCGAAGAGCGACTTAAAAATCCTTTTAGTATCTTTGCACCAATTATTACCCCCAGACCACTTTAAAAAATCAACCCTATTTTGGAAAAAAAAGCTTTTCTGACCCTTTACCAGCTAGATCCCCTTATAAAAACTATTGGAGCCGAAATTAAGTCCGTTCAAGAAAAAAATTTCCACTTAAAAGGGCTATCAGGAAGTATGGACATGGTGGTAGTGGCATCCTTGGACAAGACACTACCAGGACATCATCTTATCATAGCGCATGATAAGGAAGAAGCTGCATATTTTGCTGGAGACCTTGACTCATTAATAGACAAGAAAGAACCTCTTATATTTCCATCCTCATTTAAACGTCCCTATCAGTATGATGAGGTAGAAAATGCCAATGTCCTCATGAGGGCAGAAATTTTAAATAATATCCTCGCCAAAAACAACAAAGGGCAAATTATCATAACCTATCCGGAGGCTCTGTATGAAAAAGTTATCAACAAAAGGGCACTGAAAGAAAATACCTTTACAGCTACGGTTGGCGAAAAAGTAGATGTAGAATTTATAGCGGAATTACTATCTACCTATGATTTTGAAAAAAGTGATTTTGTCTATGAACCAGGACAGTTTGCCATTCGGGGAGGGATAATAGACATATTCTCTTTTGCCAATGAGCAGCCATTTCGCTTGGAGCTATTCGGCAGAGAAATAGAAAGTATCAGAACTTTCGATCCCGAAACCCAACTTTCTATCGAACCAATAGACAAGATCAACATCATACCCAATATCCAGACAAGGCTACTTCAAGAAGTCCGGCAATCATTTCTTGATTTTTTACCAGATGACACCACTATCTGGATGAAGGACTATCAGCAAAATCTTGATATATTAAATATAGCCTATCAAAAAGCTGTGGATAAGTTTGACCTCCTATCTGACAATGGCTCTCCTACCAAGTTGCTGACGAAGCCTGAAAATTTATTTGATGACTCAAATAGCTTCGAGAAAAGTATCCAGCGTTTTAATAAAGTGGAATTCGGCAATAAATTTTACTTAAAGGCACATAATACTTATCAATTCGATATATCTCCACAGCCGTCGTTCAATAAGAATTTTGATCTGTTGGTGGATAACTTATCTTCCAATGCTCAAGAAGGATATGTGAATATCATTTGCTCAGAAAGTGAAAAGCAAATGGACCGGTTGCTAAGTATTTTTGAGGAATTGGATCCTACATTGAAGATAAATACGCTTTCATTAAGCTTGAGAGAAGGATTTGTGGATAAAATCCAAAAAATAGCTTGCTACACAGATCATCAAATATTCGACAGGTATCACAGATATAAGACCAAGGCTAAATCAAGTAAATCTAAAGCCCTTACATTAAAGGAAATTAAATCACTACATCCGGGGGATTTTATAGTACATGTGGACTATGGAGTGGGGAGATTTGCAGGTCTTGAAAAGATCGATGTAAATGGGAATTTCCAAGAAGCTGTAAGGCTAATTTTCAGAGATGATGATCTTCTATATGTGAATATTCATTCACTGCACAAAATCTCTAAATATTCAGGGCAGGAAGGAAATATGCCTACTATGTCCAAGCTGGGCAGTCCAGAGTGGGAAAACAAGAAAAGGAAAGTAAAGAGTAAGGTAAAAGATATAGCAAAGGATCTCATTGCTCTTTATGCCAAGCGTAAAAATGCTCCCGGCACTCAGTTTAGCAATGACAGTGTGCTGCAGGTAGAACTTGAAAGTTCATTTATCTATGACGATACCCCTGACCAGGCATTGGCCACAGGAGATGTAAAAGCGGATATGGAAAAACCATATCCTATGGACAGATTGGTTTGCGGAGATGTGGGTTTTGGAAAAACAGAGATAGCCGTAAGGGCAGCTTTCAAAGCTGTAAATGACCGAAAGCAGGTAGCAATATTGGTCCCGACTACTATTTTGGCGATGCAGCATTTTCAAACTTTTAATGAAAGATTAAAAGATTTCCCAGTCAAGGTTGATTATATAAATAGATTCAGGACCGCCAAAGAGATAAAGGAAATCACCAAACAGGTGACTTCAGGAGAAATAGATATCCTGGTAGGTACCCATAGGATCGTAAACAAAGACATCAAATTTAGAGATCTTGGATTATTGGTGATAGATGAGGAGCAAAAATTTGGAGTAAAGGTAAAAGATCAATTGAAGGAGATGCGGGTGAATGTAGATGTATTGACACTCACCGCTACACCTATCCCTAGAACCCTCCACTTTTCCTTAATGGGCGCAAGAGACCTTTCTGTAATCGCAACACCTCCACCCAATAGACAGCCTGTTACAACAGAGATCCACACTTTCCAGGAAGAAGTGATCAGAGATGCGGTCGCTTTTGAAATTCGTAGGGGCGGTCAGGTATTCTTTGTTCATAATAGAGTGGGAGAAATAGATAGTATTGCTAATATTATTATGCGACTGGTACCTGAAGCAAGGGTCATAGGAGCACATGGTCAGATGGATGGCAAAAAACTCGAAAAAGTCATGGTAGATTTTATAGAAGGAGAATACGATGTGCTGGTTTCTACCAATATCATCGAATCCGGCCTGGATATCCCAAATGCCAACACCATTATAATTAACCGTGCACATATGTTTGGCCTTAGTGACCTGCACCAGATGAGAGGCAGGGTAGGTAGAAGCAATAAGAAAGCTTTTTGCTATCTACTTACTACACCTACATCTGGGCTTACGCCAGAAGCCAGAAAAAGATTACAGACACTTGAAGAATTTTCAGATCTCGGGGATGGATTTAAAGTAGCCATGCGTGATCTGGATATACGTGGAGCTGGAAATCTCCTTGGGGCTGAGCAAAGTGGATTTATTACTGATTTAGGTTTTGAAATGTATCATAAGATCCTGGATGAAGCAGTAAGAGAGCTAAAAGAAACAGAATTTGCAGCACTTTTTGAAACGGACCTTTCAGAAAAAGTACAGGTCTTAGTACAGGATTGTGTCATCGAAACCGATATGGAGTTACTGATACCAGAATCTTATGTATCCAATATATCAGAGAGACTTAGCCTATATTCTAAACTGGATAGTATAAGTACCGAGGAGGAACTTGAAAAATTTCATCTTTCAGTAGAAGACAGGTTTGGAAAAATCCCGGAAGAGGTCAGAACTTTATTTGACACCGTAAGGTTGAGATGGCTTGCCGAAAAACTTGGCTTTGAAAAACTGGCACTTAAAAATGGACAGATGAAGTGCTACTTTGTGCCATCAAATAATGAAGCATATTTTAAATCTCCGATTTTTGGCAAAGTTTTGGGTTATATCCAAACTCAGCCAAAATACTGTAAAATAAAAGAGCACAAAAATCGTTTGTTACTTACTATCAGTGGAGTAACTACGGTCGATAAGGCCAAAAAATGGCTTCAGGATATGTTAAATTGAAAAAAAAATAAAAATTTTTCATATTTATAATTTTGCTATTATGAATACATTTTTTGTCAAATCTCCGTTAATTTCGCATAAAGAGACCAAACAGAAATAGGACAAAAAAATAATTGTTTTGTGATAAGTTTATATTGATTATATATTAGCACTTTAAAATAGGCAAAAAATTATTGTCAAATGATATTAAGAAACAGAAACCTAGGTTTGATTTTAACTGTCTTTACTCTGGCTACAGCCACGGTATTCTCTTCCTGCAGCAGGGATGGTAGAAGGACAGCAGGAAGTCCGGGCAAAGTCAGTGCATCTACAGGTGCTGCCTTTAGCTTCAATGATAAGGACACTACACAGTTTAGAGTGGTCAGACTATCTCAGGAGGTAGTAGGTCCAAGACTGAAATATGTGCAGGGCGGTAGGGCAGTAATAGGGTCTCAAGAGCAGGATATCATGGCATTCCGTGATAATGCAGAAAGGACAGTTACTATTGCTTCATTTTACATGGATGAAACTGAAGTGACCAACGTGGATTATAAAGAATTTCTTTTTGATATGGGCAAGAAGGTCAGCGCGGATTCCTTGCTTAAGCTAGAACCAAATGAAAAAGTTTGGGCAGGAGCTATGTCATATAATGATGTATATTCTACTTATTATTTTAGACACCCAGGATTCAACTTTTACCCGGTGGCGGGTGTCAGCTGGAGCCAGGCTAATACTTATGGACTTTGGAGAACTGATAAAGTAAATGAAATTATCAGGGAGAAAAACAAGCTTGATACCACGCTGACTAAAAATCAATTATTGGAAAGAGGTGTAGTGCTTCCCCAGTATAGACTGCCTAATGAAGCAGAGTGGGAATATGCTGCCAAAGCAATGATAGGTACCCAGTATCTTGATGAAAATCAGGAAAATGGAAGAATTTATCCTTGGGATGGAAGAGGTATGAGAAACCCATATAATGTGAAGAGAAAGAGAAGACAGGGAGATTTCTTGGCTAACTTTAAAAGAGGACGAGGTGATTATGCGGGTATAGCAGGTGGTATGACCAATGATGGCGAAATCATCCCTACTAACGTATATGACTTCCCTCCAAATGACTTTGGTCTATATAATATGGCCGGTAATATGAACGAATGGGTTCAAGATGTCTATCGTCCGCTTTCTTACCAGGATTTTGATGATCTTAACCCTTTAAGAAGAGACGGTGTGTATGATGATGAAGACACTTATGGCACTACTTTGATAGATGATAATTTTAGGGTGTATAAAGGTGGTTCTTGGAAAGACGTAGCCTATTGGTTATCTCCAGGTACTAGAAGATTTATGCACCAGGATTCGGCCACTAACCATATTGGTTTCAGATGCGCCATGATTTCAGTAGGGGCTAAAGATAAATAATACGTTACTATTGCTATTTTGAAAACCGGAAGCATATAATGCTTCCGGTTTTTTTGTGCCCAAGATTTACCGCTTATACTTCTCATGTACCAAAAAATAAATTTAAAGGCGTCCTTAAGAATAAAATGGTAATTTAAAGTCTGAAATCAAATTTAAACCTCATGATAAAAAAATTGATAAACTTTAAACATTTGAGCTTGATCTTGCTGGTAGGACTCCTTACCAGTAATTTAGAAGCTTTAGCTCAGGATAATTCCTACCAAAAACCCCCCAAGGAGATCGAAGAACTGATCAATGCTCCTATCACTCCAATAGTGAGTTTTAGTAATAATGGAGATTTTATGCTATTGATGGAAAGGTCAGGACATGGCACTATAGAAGACTTGGCCCAAGATGAACTTCGAATCGCCGGTATTAGAATAAATCCTGCCACCAGTGGCCCCAGCAGATCAGGAAGTATTGAGAAAATAAAGATTAAAACTACCAGTTCAGGCGAAGAAAGGGAAATAACAGGTCTTCCTGAAAACGCAAAACTGGGAAGTATGACACTTTCAGATGATGAGAAGTATCTTGCCTTTACGCATACCTCTGATTCCGGCATCAGTCTGTGGGTAGCTGATATCAGCACAGGCGAAGCACGAAAATTAACTGATGATATAGTAAATCAGGTATATGGCAGGTCATTAGATTGGCTACCAAACAATAAAATTTTAATAAAAGCAGTAAATCCTAAAAGAGGATCTAAGCCTGCTAGTCCAAAAGCACCCAAAGGACCAAATATTCAAGAAACGATGGGGGACGCTGCGCCTTCCAGGACTTATCAGGATCTTTTAACTAATCCCTATGAGGAAGATGTTTTTGCTTATTTTATGGATAGTCAACTGATGACAGTCAGCTTAGATGGAAGCAAAGAAGCTATTGGAGACCCAGGAATGATTAAATCTGTAAGTATATCACCGGATGGAAATTATATGGTAGTAGAAAAAATTAAAAAGCCATTTTCCTACCTGGTGCCAGCATCCAGATTTCCTTATGATGTAGAGATTCTTGATAAAAATGGCAAGAAAATTAAAACACTAGCTGAGATTCCTCTTGATGAAGTAAGGCCTACGGGTTTTGATGCAACGGTCACAGGCCCAAGATCCATTAATTGGAGAGCTGATAAGCCTGCTACACTCTACTGGGCAGAAGCTCAAGATGGGGGAGATCCTAAAAAGGATATAGCAGAGAGGGATATCGTATATTTTCTTAACGCACCGTTCGAAGGTGAGAAACAAAAACTAGCCTCTACAACATTAAGATATAGCGGTGTCAACTGGTCAGATGACAATTTTGCGATTTTAAATGAAAGATGGTTTGCTTCCAGACAAGAAAAAAGATCTGTGATCAATCCTTCTAAACCTGGTCAGGCGGGAAATGTTATCGTAGAAAGATCGTATGATGATATTTATAATGATCCGGGAAGTCCTGTTTTCAAAAGAAACCAGTATGGCAGATCCATAGTACTCCGTAAGGGTGATCAAATATATATGACTAGCGAAGGTGGATCTCCGAACGGAAGCATGCCTTACCTGGCGACTTTTAATGTAAAGAATAAAGCAGAAAAAATCCTTTGGAGAAGTGAAGCACCATATTATGAAAGGGTGGCCAAAGTTCTAAATGATGATGCCACTGAGTTTATTACCATCAGAGAAAGTACAGATGAGCAGCCAAACTATTGGAGAAGAAATACAAGGAGGAGAATAGCTCCAATACAAATAACCAGCTTTGACCATCCTTATGAATCGATCAAGAACATTAATAAAGAATTGGTCACTTATACTAGAAATGATGGTTTGAATCTATCTGCCACAATATATACGCCAGAAGGTTTTAACCCAGAAAGTGATTCTCCTTTACCCGTACTTATGTGGGCTTATCCCCGTGAGTATAAATCAGCCGAAACTGCTGCTCAAGTGAGAGGGTCAAAATATGAATTTACACGATTAAGCTGGGGATCTCCGCTGTTCTGGGTGACTCAGGGCTACGCCATTATGGACCGAACCGAAATGCCTATAGTAGGTGAGGGAGAAGAAGAGCCAAATGATTATTTTGTGGACCAGCTAGTAGCAAATGCTGAAGCAGCTATAAACTATATAGTAGATAGAGGTATAGGAGACCGTAATAGAATAGCAGTAGGGGGGCACTCTTACGGAGCCTTTATGACTGCAAATTTATTATCCCATTCTGACCTATTTGCTGCAGGCATTGCTAGAAGCGGGGCTTATAACCGGACTTTGACGCCATTTGGTTTTCAGTATGAACAGAGAACATATTGGGAGGCTCCAGAAGTGTATAATGTGATGTCGCCGTTTATGAATGCACACAAAGTAAAGACTCCCATATTACTGATACATGGTGAAGCAGATAATAACTCAGGAACTTTTCCAATACAAAGTGATAGATATTATAATGCTTTGAAAGGCCATGGAGCTACTGCGAGATTGGTATTCCTCCCTCATGAAAGCCACGGCTATTCCGCACTGGAATCTATCCTTCATACGATGCATGAGCAACATGAATGGCTGGAAAAATATGTAAAAAACAGAGGTAATAATATTACTCAAAAATAAAATCAAAAAGAGGCTGCATCATGTAGCCTCTTTTTTTCTCTATTAGAAATATAGTGTTGGAAATCAATTAATAATCTTTATTTTTAAATTGGATAAAAAAACTATTTTTGCGGATTAGATAATTACAATGAAAAGATTTTTACTGATTTCTGTTTTATTATTCATCTGTATTCAGCTGTCATATGCCCAGACTTGGAGACGAGCGGCAGATTGGGGCAATGATTATACTGACATCTTGTGGATAAATGATGAGGTTGCTTTTATCACGGGTAAGAATATCATTCTTAAGACCATTGATGGAGGATTAAGCTGGGTAGAACAGGAAGCCCCAACCGATGAACGGATGACAGCCCTTGATTTTTTTAACCAAAACTTAGGAATCATAGTAGGTGAAAAAGGGAGAATATATAGAACCACTAATAGTGGTGAGGCTTGGCAAATAATTAATATAAACAGCACTGAAGATTTTACTTCAGTGAAATTTCTCTCTCAAAACCGGGTAATCCTTTCCGGTAAAAAAGGCGCCGCATTTCAATCCAACAATGCTGGGGTCAGCTGGACACCTCTTAATATTAATATTCAGGAAGATTTAAATGCCATACATTTCATAAATTCCCAAAATGGCTTCATGGTTACTTCTGGGTCCCAAATTTTAAAAACCGTAAATGGAGGAAATAATTGGACTACTTTTCAAACTGAATTCGACAGGAGTTTAAATGATATATATTTTGCCGATGATACTACAGGGTATGCAGTAGGTGATCAGGGAACTATCATAAAAACTATTAATGGTGGAAATACCTGGGAGTTCATAAACAGCGGGGTAGATGTCAACTTTACTAAAGTCGCCTTTAGCAGAGCTAATGTTAACATAGGTCTTATCACTGGGGAAAATGGCTTTTTGATGCGAACTGCTAATGCAGGACTGACCATTGCAGCTGTTGGTAGCCGAACTGTACAGGATATTTTAGGATTAAGTTTTAGGACTAACTCAAATGTGGTATTTGCAGTAGCAAATAGCGGTGTAGTCATATCATCCACCAATGCAGGGGGAGGGTGGGCCCTCAGGTTATCTGGTAATAATAATAATTATACCGCTACGCAGTTTAAAACAGAAAACATAGGCTATATAATAGGTCAGAATGGACTTATTTTATCCACAGGTAATGGGGGAAACACATTTGCCAATAGATCTAGGCCGCTTTCTTTGCCATTTCATACCCTATACTTTACTACCAATGCGTTAGGATATGTTGGGGGAAATACTGGGAATATAATTAAAACCACAAATTCGGGTGGTGGGTGGACTGCTTTAAACCCAGGCACTAATAGAAATATTTTTGGTTTGTATTTTATAGATAATAATCTGGGATATGCTGTAGGTGGTAGGGGATATATATCAAAAACAGAAAACGGCGGTGTGAACTGGTCCACCATAGCCACTGGTAATTTATCATTTGATTATAAGGACATTAAATTCTTTGAAGATCACACAGGACTAATAGTGGGTGAGCAGGGTTTTCTTTCTCGCACGGAAAACGGTGAAGTATGGAATGCAGTAAACTTAGGAATCAATCAGACTCTTCAAGCCATAGAAATTCTAGATACTAATACTGCAATAGTAGTTGGAAATCAAGGAACTATCTTTAAAACAGATGATTCTGGAAAAACTTGGAGTAAAATTAACCATTCCTTTAATCAAAACTTTAAGGACGTTGCTTTCTTAGATAATTTGGTAGGATTTATAGCAGGAGAAAAAGGACTGATTATTAAGACTATTGATGGTGGATTGACTTGGGAAAAGATTTTTACAGGCACCTTTCAAAATTTCACCGGAATCAGTTTTGGAGATCTTAACACAGGATATGCCGTAGGAGATGCAGGTTCATTTTTTAAGTACACTTGTCAAGTACCTCCTACTCCTACTACCATCTTTGGCGAAAAAAACATATGTATAAGTCAGCAGGCGTACAGCATACAAGGTACGGATGAACCCGGAGTAACATATGACTGGAGAGTAGACGGTGGTACTATCCTGGAAGGACAGGGCTCGACTCGGATTATAGTGAGATGGGATGGTCCGGGACGCAACGCAGTAATGGTACGTGGCCAAAACAACTGTGGCAATGGTGCTACCCGAGCTTTAGAAGTAGCCGTATCTACTGAGCCCGGCAGTGTAGCTGATATAATTGGCGATGGAGCTGTATGCCTTAACTCTTTTATGGAGTATAGTGTCGACTCACTTGCCGGCACTACTTACAACTGGAATGCCACTGGGGGAGTTATCCGCCAAGGTCAGGGTACAGGGAAAGTAACTGTAGAATGGACTAACTTAAATGATCAAACCCTACGTGTCACACCGGTTAATCCATGTGGTTCAGGGTCAGTAGTTCAAAAAGCCATCAGAGTTATGAATGAGCCAGGACAGCCGTCAACTATAAAGGGTAACTCAATATCAGGATTAGAGATGGAAGAAGTCTATGAAGTGACTTCCGTGACTGATAATAGCTACCAGTGGACTGTAAGTAGTGGTGGTCAGATTAGGTCCGGTCAAGGGTCAGAAAAAATCACAGTCCTATGGCAGCAAGAAGGTGACCATTCCATACAGGTAACTCCTATTAATACTTGCGGTACTGGACCCGAAAGAATATTAGAAGTAAATGTAAGTTTTGTTACATCCATCGGTAGAGAAATCAATGATTCTGCAATAAAAGTTTATCCCAATCCATCTTCAGGTAACATCTACCTCGAACTGAGTGGAGTATCTGATCTACACCAGGTCCAAGTGATCAATGCACTGGGACAGATCATCTATGAGAATAAATTGGTGGATATTCCTAGTATAATAGAGATTCAGCAATTACCAAAAGGAATCCATACCATTCGACTGCAAGGAAAATACCTTGATCAATTTAGAAAAGTGGTAATTAGGTAAAAAAGGGGGGGGGTAGATGTTGGAAGTCTGGTGTGATTTAAAAATAGACTAAAGACTGAAGACAAAGAAAATGTCCGATGGCCATGATGCACGACACATTTCATCAACCGATATTCAGATTTCGACTTTCGGCATTTTTGGGATGGGTAAAATAGATAAAAATCTCTTCCTTGCAGGTAATGCTCAAATTTAAGAGATAGAATTAATATGACTAGAATAAAAAAGCCTGTTTCAATTTACTTTGAAACAGGCTTTTGTTATTAAATCTCAGATCTTAAGCGAACATATTGGAAGAGATCACCAATCTCCCCATGCTTAATAAAAGCATTTTTGAGTACAGCCTCTGCCTGAAATCCAGCTTTCTCCAATACCCGCATGGAAGGGATATTAAAATCATAAATCTGGGCAAATAGACGCTGCACATCAAATTTTTCAAAGAGATATTTTGAAAATATTTTAACAGCCTCCGTAGCTATACCTTTTCCCCAATAGGCCTCTCCTACCCAAAAACCAATTTCCATATTGGTCCTGAGCTCGTCTTTTCCACGTTCACAACCAATAGCCCCTACCAACTGTCCGTTAAGTTCAATTGCAAGATTTTGGGGAGGGTTAAATTTCTGGTTATATTCTATCCAATGCCTAGCATCATGGATAGTATAAGGTTGTGGATAACTGTCTTTAAGGTTTTTGGCTATATTAGGATTGTTAGCCAATGGATATAATTTGTGGAAATGGGAATCCGTCCATGTGGTGAGGGTTATTCCATTTTCTCCGTTGATCGTCATAAAAGATTTTTAAATAATAGGTTGGTTTACTAAGTTCTATAAAAATAACGGAAAGGCATAATAATCCTTATTAAAGTTATCTTTATAAAGTGAATATTTTTATTGGCTTAACACCAATGATTAATTTTCCATGCCACCCGTTTTCATTTTCTCTGCATTTTCTGCAAATCTGAGTGCAGATATAAACTCCTCTATATTACCTTCCATGATATCCGGCAAATTATATACTGTTTTATTGATGCGGTGATCTGTAACCCTACTTTGAGAATAATTATAAGTTCGGATCTTGTCAGATCTATCACCGCTACCTACCATGGACCTTCTTTGTGCGCCAACATTTTCATTATGTTTGGCCAATTCAATTTCATATAATCTGGAACGTAATACTTTTAGAGCTTTTTCAAAGTTTTTGATTTGTGACTTCTGATCCTGACAGGTTACTATCATACCTGTAGGCAAATAGGTAAGCCTTACGGCGGAATAAGTAGTGTTTACTGATTGGCCACCTGGTCCAGATGAACAAAAGGTATCCTTTCTAATATCGTTCATATCAATATTTACATCCACCTCATCCATTTCAGGAAGGACCGCCACTGATGCTGCCGAAGTATGTACTCTACCTTGGGTCTCGGTAGCGGGAACCCTTTGGACCCTATGGACACCGGATTCATATTTCATCATACCATACACATCGGCACCCGAAATCGTACTTACTATTTCTTTATATCCTCCAGATGACCCAAAGGTAAGATCCAGTACGGTCAGGTTCCAGCCTTGCTTTTCGCAGAATCGCTCATACATTCTAAAAAGATCCCCGGCAAAAATGGCTGCCTCATCACCACCAGCTCCACCTCTTATTTCTAGGATGCAATCTTTTGAGTCATTAGGATCTTTAGGGATTAACATTTGTTTAAGATCCTTTTCCAATTCAACTTGACGTTCGCGGAGTTCATCAAGCTCTATTTTGGCCATTTCTCTGAAGTCTGGATCTTTTTCTTTATCAAGTATTTCCTTCGAGCTGGTAATGTTATCCAAAACTAGTCTGTATTCATTATATACTTCTACGACCTTTTCCAGGTCTTTATATTCTTTACTTAGCTTGGTATACTTACTCATATCAGACATGGCATCCGGTTGAATGATCAGCTGGCCCACCTCTTCAAATCGTTCTTTAATAGCTTCTAATTTATCAAGCATATATTTTTTTCGTTTTATAGCTTGCAAAATTACAAAAATTAGTGGGAACTAGCGGGTTCTGTTTCTATAATCACGTCAAAAAAGTATGAAGAGATTTAGTTGAACTCGGTAGACGGGCCATATAAAAGTTATAAATCAATTTTTGGATTGTCGAATAAGGACTGTCAACGAATATCCGCTATTAAATAGCTCAATTACGATTGCTGGCAACATTGTGGATAATCATAAAATTATTACATGTGCCTTTTTAAAGTTATCTTTATACCTATATAATCTCAATGACATGAAATCTATTACCAAAATCTACTTTATACTTTGCATTCCTTTTCTACTTTCATGCAATACGGAAGAACGTGTCAGCCGAGAAGTATTTGATAATGTAAAAAAAGAAAGTGCAGTTAAAAGGGTCAGTGATGTGCAGATAGTAGAGAAAGCTATGGCAATGGGAAATGAAATCAGTACTGAGGCGCAGGAACAACTTATGGCCACATTAAAAAGAGCAATAGACGAAAAAGGCATAGCTGGTGCTGTAGAATTCTGTAATACAGAAGCACTTCCTATAGTAGAATCTGTAGGAAAAGATTTTGGGGTTGAAGTCCGGCGTGTTTCCAATAGGTATAGAAATCCAGCAGACAAGCCACGAGAAGAAGAAGAAACACTACTTGGTGCATATGAATATAATCATGAAATGGGTGAAAATAGTGAACCCAACATTCAAAAGCTGCAAAATGGAGAAATTTTGCTTTACACCAGGGCTATAAATATACCAGGGCAATTTTGTCTAAATTGTCATGGTGATCCGAACTCAGATATAGATACTGAAGTAGTGGATAAAATCAATAATCTATATCCAAATGATAATGCCAAAGGCCATAAAATAGGAGATTTACGAGGGATGTGGAGTGTAAAAATACCTAGAAAAGAAGTAATCAGTAGACTATAAAATTAAATTATTATGAATAAGAAATTAACTCGCTCATCAAGAAATAAAATGATTGCCGGAGTATGCGGTGGTCTAGCCAATTATTTTGGTATTTCGGCAGATAAAATGCGGCTTATTTATGTCCTCATTTCTATATTTAGCGCAGCTTTCCCTGGGCTTTTTGTGTATATCATTCTATGGATAATCCTTCCGGAAGATCCCCTTATAGGGTGATATATCTATTGCTGGTAATTTATTTTTGTATTTTCGTCCTCTCCATTCGGTAGGAGACTTTATGGATGATAGGAAAATTCTGATTACAGCAATAGGATCTGCTATGGGAGACAGCCAAAATAAAAAAGCTCCGCTTCCTACTTTAAGGTCATAAGAAGGACTTATGGCAAATAGCATCATTATTCGGATCATTATTAAGAGTATATTCAGGCCTACCAAAAAGGGATTCAGCGCAATAAAAAAACTAGATACTATAACTAAAATCGGAACACTCTGTAAGACAGTAAGTAAGTAAAGATCTTTCAAGAGCCGGCTAGTGGATGAGGCATCCTTTAGATCCAAACTCCGTCCCCACTCTTTCCAGGTTTCCAGTGCTCCCTCATACATTCGCACTTTTAGAAATTCCGCTCCGTCCAGAAATCCCACTTTATATCCCTGCGAAGCTATGTGTCTAGCCAAAGTAACATCATCACAAAATGAAGAACGGGCTTCATTGTATCCCTGTATGCTTGATAGTACCTTTCTGCGACATAGAAAGCACTGTCCATTTGCCAAAATTCTTTCGGGGTGATCATTGGAACTGTTATTGGGAAAAAATCTATATATTAAAGTCATTAACAAAGCTGGCTGCAACAAAAATTCTCCCGGATGGCGGAGAATAAACTTAGGAGAGACTGACACCATATCATAACCCAAATTTTCTGTAGTCTTGACCAAACTTGCGACTAGATCCGGCTCCGGTTCAGTATCCGCATCCATCCCAAGTATCCATTCACTATCTTTTGAGCTATGCAAGTACCCAGTATGTAGGGCCCATGGGCGGCCCACCCAATTTTCCGGTAGCGATTTATCATCTATCAGGCGAAATCGCGGATCATCTTGCTGAGCAGCTTCAACTAATTCAATGGTACCATCATGAGATTTACTATCCACCACTATAATTTCTCTTACTTCACCTCCCTGACTCCTCAAACCTTTGAGCAGTGGACCAATTCTCAGTGCTTCATTTAAAGTAGGAATTACTATACTAACCGAACCGTCCATATCATGCGTAAAAGAATGTTTCTGTATGGATGGATGTTTTTGTGGAAATTTAATTAGGCGCCCTATAAATTGTAGGCTAGCTGGTAACTGAACCAAGAGTAAAATCATAGCTGGTACGTCTATCAAAGCCAATAGATCTTTCATATGATTTGTTTTAAAATCGAAAGTAATCGGGTAAACTAAAATTAAATTTCTAACAAAACAGATTTAATTTTAAGAACTAATCTCCTAACTGTATGCAGTCCATTAATAAAGGTTAGTTCAAATCTTGTAACCAAAAAACTACACCAATCGCTTTTTTAATTAGCCATTAATAAAAACAAATTATTTTCTCATTCAAAAAAATTGGATAACAATAGGAATCAATACCAAACTGATAGCCATAGATAAAATAATCAATAGGGCAGATTCTTCTTCTTCAGATCCTAAAAAGGATGCAAATACTGTTACATTCGCTGCAACAGGAAACAAGGGTATCAAAGCCATTATTTCCCTGCTTTCTCCATCAATTTCATCTAACCAGAAATACTCTATTGCCATAATAAGGCCCATGATCAGCACAGCAGACAATGTCCGTAAGGTCATAAATTTCCAAAGATAACTCCAGTCAATGCCCTTTATTTTTATATCACTGATATTCATTCCAATGATCATCATACCTGCCGCAGACACAATATAACTAAACACATCTGTCACCGGCTCGACTTCATCCGGCACCTCTACTTCCATCACTTTAAGTATTACAGCTATACCAAAAGCGTATAGAAAGGGTACTTTTATTATTTTTAAGAGAGAATCTTTTGTACCATTTTTAGATTTACTTACCTGATAATAGCCAATTACATCACCGTAAAGAGCTGTCCCAACATAAATACTAATCAAAGTAGTGACTCCACCCTGACCATATAAGGCTAATACTGTAGGTATTCCAAAAAATGCCACATTAAAAAAAGCAAAAGAACTCTGAACCATATAGGGATTCTTTTCACTGGCAAATGTTTTAGTAGCGATAAGTGCTGGCAAATTCATCAATGCTGCCAAACAAAAGGACATCACAGGAAGAATCAATATAGTGGAAGGGTCAGCCTTCATTACATGATTGATGACCAACACTGGCATCAAAAAATAAATCAAAGGAAATGTTACCCAATCTTTTTTTACCCAACCTTTCTTATCTACCCAGACTCCAATCGGAATAAAAAGTAAATAAGGACCTATCTGCCCAAAAAACTCAAGAACCTTCTCCATATCTCACTTTAAAAATGATGTCTTTGGTAAGAGAGGCTATCGATCTTACATTGTACCAGACAGCATTTACATCGAGCATCATACCGTTCACCATATGGCCCGTAGCATAAATACCATTAATTGATTTGGGATTTAATACTTCCATGGTAAGTTCATTAATGAGCGCCCCTCCACCCTCATATGGTTTAATTAGACCTTTTTTAATCATATTTGATGTCAGATTGCAATCCATGGCTTCAAGTTTTGATGGGCTTCCGGTAGCGTTTATTAATTTATCCACATTTTGGATTTCCCCATTCCCATAGCTTATAGTGAATGAACCATTCTCATGTTCAATATCTCCCACTTCAGCAAAAACATGTAATACCCCAGATTCAAAAAGTGGTACAAGTTTTTTAGCATTTGCTAAAGGCATCCCATGCCTGTTTACTGTCCACTGAGGACCAAGCCATTTTTTAAAGAAATTCTTTTGATCCCTACTCAACCAGCTCCAGAGGGTCGCTGCATCGTATCTTAATGAATATGCTACGTTCAACAATGGATCACCACCTTCTTCAGCAGCCGCGATATCTTCTTTAAGGTATGTATATGCATCACCGCCCATTCGGTCTAGTTTTTTCCAGTCTAGCTTCTTACCAAATTGCTTTTCTACTTCCTGGATAAATAATCTAAAAATCTCAGTTACTTTTGGAGCACGAAAATGTTCTCTTTTTATCTTATGAACATTAGTGAGGGTAAGTATCTCCCGATCTATTTCTTTGTTATTTATAGGCTGAACCCTTGGCAGGAGCCCTTCGATAGAAAAACAACTTATCTTTCCCTTATGCCCATTATCTACCAGGGTCATTATAGTATCTATTGCACTTAAGCTAGACCCCAATATACCTACATGATCACCTGGTTCTACCAATTGCTTTACTTTATGAGACGGCCAAGGTGTATTTAAAAATTGATTAAATTTTTCGAATTCTTTAAAATTGGTAGCCTCAGGATTTCCTAACGCTAAAATGACGTAATCACTTACTATTGGATCAGATTCCTTAATAGAAACCAAAAAATTCCCGTTTTCATAATTGATGTCATTTACTTCATCGCACACCAGCTTAGCATCAACTCCTATCTCTTTAGCCTTTTCTAAATAATAAGAAAATTGCTCATAAAGATAGTCTCCATACATTATTCTGGAAGTATATGCAGTTTCAATTTCCCCGTTATCTTCCACTTTTCCTCTTGCTCTATCAGCATTATTACTGAGCCACTCTGTAAAATGAGATACTTCACGAGAGTAAATGCCCATCAGTTCAGATTGTGTATTTAGTAAATGGCCCTTTTCTTCTGTGCCAAAAGCGAGACCATATCCTACTTTTTTGGATTTTTCTATAATCGTTATTCCTACCTTTTCCTTAAGGTCTTGTGAAGTTATTTGGATAAAAAGTTCGATAAAAGCAGCTACTCCACACGCTCCTCCTCCTACTATACAGATGTTTTTCATTTTGATTGGTACAGGTGACGAATAAATAAACTCCAAAGAGTGCGTCATGTTTATCATCTTATCACTTTTTGCCATTATTAATGATTAACGGTTTGATAGAAATGTAGAAAGCATTTATCTTGTACCGTTAAAAACCTTTACTAATTTTCTATTAAAGCTTTTACCGGCTAATTAGGATCACTACATGAAAAAATTATCTCTATCACTAATATTATTTACGGTTACATTATTATTACAAGCTCAAACCAAGAGTCCCGCAGAATTCTTAGGATATGAACTAGGAGAAAGATTTACTCCCCATCATAAAATTGTAGCTTATTTTGAGCATGTCGCCCAAAATAATTCGAATGTAGAACTACAGCAATACGGAGAAACCTATGAACTTCGACCTCTTGTTTTAGCCTTCATCTCCTCTCAATCCAACATGGATCAAAAAGATAAGATTAGAGAAGATAATTTAAAAAGAACAGGCTTCTTAGAAGGGGCACCCACAACTAATGTGGCTATCAATTGGATGAGCTATAATGTGCATGGCAATGAAGCAGTTTCTTCTGAAGCTACCATGTGGACGCTATGGGAACTAATAAATCCCGAAAATGAAACCACCAAGACTTGGCTGGAAAATACCATGGTCATATTGGATCCTTGCATCAATCCTGATGGAAGGGACCGCTATGCTATGTGGTACAACCAAAAGATGAACAGCAGGATGCAGCCAGATAGACAATCAACCGAGCATAACGAACCTTGGCCGGGAGGAAGACCAAATCATTATTTATTTGACCTAAATAGAGATTGGGCCTGGCAAACGCAAAAAGAATCACAGGCAAGAATAAAAGTATATAATGAATGGATGCCTCATGTGCATACTGATTTTCACGAGCAAGGAATCGATTCCCCATATTATTTTCCACCAGCTGCAGAGCCACTACATAAGCAACTGACTCCTTATCAACATGAATTTCAAAACCTGGTTGGTAGAAATATTGCAAAATACTTTGATCAGGAAAGTTGGTTTTATTTTACCAAAGAGCGCTTTGATATTTTATATCCCAGTTACGGAGACAGCTGGCCGATGTACAATGGTGCTATCGGGATGACTATAGAGCAAGGAGGGTCTGGCAGAGCGGGCATTGGCGTGCTGACTGCTGAAGGGGATACTTTGACATTAAAGGATAGAATAGCACACCACCATACTACAGGCTTGGCCATCACAGAAGTATTATCCCAAAATGTGGATAACGTATTAAAAGAATTCACCAGTTATTTTAATGATAATCGTCAGTCACCCAGGGGTAATTATAAAAGCTTTGTACTAAAGCATTCGGATACACAAGGAAATTTGGAAGGCCTTTTAGACCTATTAGATAAAAATGGCATCCAATATGGCTCTGCACCTAGCAGATCAAATATAAGAGGGTTTAATTATCAAACTGGAAAAGCTGAATCTTTTTCCATAGATGGGAAGGATATTATTATAAGTTCATCTCAACCTAAATCTGTTTTGGCTCAAATATTATTTGAACCCAACCCCGTTCTGGCAGATAGTATAACTTATGACATTACCAGTTGGGCCTTACCTTTCGCTTATGGGATTCAGGCATTTGCAGTAGAAAGTAACCTTGAACCTACAGGAGAGTATACTAGAAAAACATTTGAAGAAAACAAGATAGATGGTAAGCCATTGGCATATATAGCACCTTGGCATAATACTAATCATGCTGCCTATTTATCCGCTTTGATCAATGAAAAAATCAGAGTAAGATATACCGCATATCCCTTTGAGTTTGGTGATGAAAAATATCCTTCAGGTACTATCTTGATTACTAGGAGAGGAAATGAAAATAAATCTGATTTTGATGCAAAGGTCATCGAACTAGCCAATAAGCACAAAATAAAATTAAAGACAGCTCAGACAGCTTTTGTGGATAAAGGTAAAGACTTTGGATCCCCTGATGTCCATTATATCAAACCTCCTAAGATAGCGCTGATAGGAGGTGAAGGCATATCTTCACTTAATTTTGGGGAGATTTGGCATTTCATGGAACAGGAGCTGGATTATCCCCTCAGTATATTAGAAAAGGCTCAGTTATCCTCTGCTGATCTTCGCGAATATAATGTGATAATCTTACCGGCAGGCAACTATAATTCTTTGGAAGAGAAAACCACTAAAAAACTTCAGGACTGGGTAAGAAATGGTGGAAAAGTGATTGCCATGGAAAGTGCATTAAGGATGTTTGTGGATAAAGATGATTATGCTTTAAAAACTTATGCTGATGATGAGGAGAAAAAAGCCCAGGAAAAAAGAAAAGAAGAATTAGCTAAAGAATCCCAAACCTCACCTTTTCAACAGGCAGAAAGAAGAAATATTTCTACCAATATAGCAGGGGCTGTCTATCAGGTCAAACTTGACACAACTCATCCATTGGCATATGGTCTGAATGGTAACTATTATACTTTAAAAAATAATAATAATAGATACGCATATCTTAAAAACGGTCAAAATGTAGGGATTATACCTACTGCTGATAGTTATAGAACAGGTTTTATAGGATACCAGATAAAACCCCAAATGGCGAAATCACTGGCTTTTGGTGTGGATAACCTTGGAAAAGGACAGATCATTTATATGGTAGACAATCCAAGTTTCCGTAATTTCTGGCAAAATGGTAAATTGCTGATCGCTAATGCAATCTTTCTTGTAGGGCAATAAAACTAAAGGGGGTTCCACCTAATAATAGTGGAACCCTCAAATATTAATACATCACCTCTTTACTCAACTCTGTCAATAAAGTAAGTTTTTAAATAATCAAATATTTTACATATTGCATAGTCATTATAAGGGTCCTTAGCTCAGTTGGTTCAGAGCGCTGCTTTGACAGAGCAGAGGTCACCGGTTCGAGCCCGGTAGAACCCTCTTTTTTACCAATATTCTTCTAAAGAAAAAACTTTTTACCTTTACTATATATAAAGATGGTAAAACATATTTATAATAATACGCAATGATGCCAGTAGTCATTATTCCTTTAGTTTATGAGCCCGATGACCTAAGACCGAAACATGGGGCATAAACTGTGCATCATTTTTTTCTGGCATCAAAGT
>DATHVH010000393.1:0-2479 GCA_035461405.1 Anditalea sp. | reverse complement strand
TTTTGGCATTAATTCTATAGTATTTAAAAAGTCTAATAAAGAAGCTTTAAAATATCTCCACAATACATACTGCTTAAGCATTCCCTTAGAATTTGAAAATAATTGTAAGCTTTTGATTATGGGATTTGATAGATATCCCATAGATAAACCTGGATTGATCCGGTACGCAGAAACAGTTCAAACGCTATTATTAGCAGCACATAAATTTAATCTCCACCAGTTCCCATTAGCTACAGAAGACAGCTCTAAATCAACTTCTCTGCAAAAAAATGTAGTATTAAAAGGTATACTTTCTTATCTCCCGGTGATCATCTACAGGATAGATGCTGATGGGAATTTTCTCGAGCTAACGGGGGCAGGTCTACGTAATCTGAATATACAAAATGATGAAATGGTAGGAAAGACAGCATTAAAAATCTTTCCCGACCTTAAGAGGTTCATTGGTAAGCTAAGTATCGGTACCAGTCAACGATTGGTCATAAAGAGGGCTATCGACAGTGCTCCTCGAGTATTTAAGAATTACACATTCCCAGACTCCAATAGCGATGGAGGTATAATAGGCTTTGCAATTGATACTACCGAACAGGACGGCAACGAGCAGGAGCTTAAAAAAGCTAAAGTATTGGCAGAAAAGGCAAATTTGGCCAAATCTCATTTCCTTGCTAGTCAAAGTCATGAAATCAGGACCCCAATCAATGCAATTTTAGGTTTTGCTCAATTGATGAAAAATAATTTATATTCTTCAGAATCTGAAGAATATATTGATTATATACTTTCTTCAGGTCAGATACTTCTTAATTTAATCGGCAATGTGCTTGATCTAACTAAAATCGAAGAGGGAAAACTTGATCTGGTGGAAGAGCCATTCCATATTCAGGAAATAATTACCTCAAATCTATATCCCTATAAGTTTCAGGCTAAAGAAAAGGGGTTAGATTTCATTTTAGAATTTGACACGAATTTGCCCAAATATATTTTGGGAGATGCTGGCAAAATCATTCAAATTCTAATAAATCTTCTAGGCAATAGTCTCAAATTTACTAAAAAAGGTCAAATAAAAATTAATATTAAGAGTTTGACCCCTGCTATAGAAGGAGAAAAAACAATTATCCAAATAGCCATATCCGATACTGGGATAGGTATTCCAATCGAAAAACAACAAACAATATTTGAAAGCTTTACCCAGGCAGATTCTACTATAAATAGAAAATACGGAGGATCAGGTCTTGGGCTTTCTATAGTGAAAGCATTGACCAATTTAATGAATGGTAAAATTGAAGTAAAAAGTCCTGGAGAATTAAACACTCCTAAAGGAAAAGTGGGTACCACTATTTGCGTAAACTTACCCTTAAGGATAGCTTTCCCTCCGTCTGTAGAAATTGATGAATGTGTGGAGAAGGAAATTAACTATAATGGCCAGTTAAAAATATTATTAGTGGATGACAACTACCTAAATCTCCGGTTGGCCAGTACCATGCTTAATAATCTAGGCTGTGAAGTTACTATAACAAATAACGGTCAGGAAGCGATAAAGGAATTGATTCAGAATTGCTTTGATCTAGTATTTATGGATGTACAGATGCCTGTGATGGATGGATATGAAACTACTAAACTAATCCGAAATAAACTTAAACTCGATATACCTATCATAGGGTTGAGTGCCAATGTTTATAAAGAGGATATTGATCTATGCTATGAATCAGGTATGGATGATTACCTTTCCAGACCTTATACTATCAAAAGTTTTCATGAAAAGGTCTTCAAATGGGCTCCCCCCCAGCATAGCAACCATTATGATAAAGAGGAGGAAACTTATTCAAAGTCAGATTCCCGATTAACCCATTTAACATTTTTAGAACAGGTATTTAATGGGGACAAAGAAAAAGTTATAGAAACAGTAAAAGATTTCATATTCCATAATGAAAAAATGATCAATAATATGGGGAATGCTATTGCTGAAAAAGACTTTGAGAAAGTTGCTACAATAGCACACAATATCAGGTCATCTCTGCAAACAGTAGGGCTTGATTGTTTATATGAGGTATTGACTGATATTGAACTTATTGCAAAAGGTAACAAAAATGTGACGCTGCTAGAAAAATATTATTGGGGTGTAAAGGAAATCAGTCAAAGAGCGAATATAGAATTGGAAGAATCAGTACTAATCAGACAAGGGTAATCCTTCAGGATACTATCTTTCTTTTGACTTAATGGAATTTATTTTCTATATCACTTTGCTCATTATTTCTTTGAAAGAAGAGGTAGCATTTTGGCCTACCTCATCAGCAGATAGGTGGGTAAGGTTGCCATTGTGTTTTAACAGCCGACCGTCTACCCACACGCTGTGAACATTGGAAGGCTGCGCAGCTTCCACTAGAATGCTGACCGCATCAGTCGTCGGCTGCATATTAATCGCTTTGCTATCTATCATGATGATGTCAGCACGCTTACCGGGGGTGAGTGAACCGGTTATTTCTTC
>DATHVH010000392.1:0-16805 GCA_035461405.1 Anditalea sp. | reverse complement strand
TTCCCTATGGGCCTCACTTGGATAATATACAAAGCCTTCCATATAATAGATTTTTCCTCTTTCTTCATCTACCACAGTATAGGAAAGGAACGATCCCCCCATACTCATGTTATTGGTTCTCCAGGATCCCCTCATCTCTACCGCATAATGATTTTTTACGCTGAATGTATTAAAGACTGGCGGTTCCTCCCTTCTTTCAGTAGTCACAAAGGATTCCCGATTGGCAGGATTGCCAAATATACGCGTCCTGGTGATATCGTTTCTTAGCTGAACAAGATTTTCAGGAAATAATTGATCTTCCGATTCATAATCAGTTTCATAGAAAAAAAGTGTAATATCAGCCCTGTCAGTAGTAGGTGTAGGCTGTCTGAACCATAAAAAATTATCTTCTTCTTGGACTAGTTGATAGGAAGCAGGCAGTTTTAGCTCAATGCCAAATTTCTCTCTTCCAAGTGTTGAGGCAACGCCGCTTTTTCGGTTTAAAATAGCTTTGGCAAGTCTTTCTCTCTCTCGTACCTGAAATAAGTTCTGAAGTCTGCTTTTATTATCCCGTAAGTTATTGATAAGTTCTTCTTCTGTATTGCCAAATAAATATACCACTTCCTGACCAGCGGCAAATTCATCAGGACTACGCAGCATAAATCTAGACCGGTCATCATTTACAATATCCCTAGAGGCCTCATCAAATGCAGCATTGATCTTTTGACTTCCACCTCTCCTGTCATCAAATGTAGTTACATAAACCATGTTATGTGCCATTTTCAGCATACGGGTGATAGCCCTGGGATCCACTCTCCTGATGGTAAATAAGTTTTCAGGACGCATGATACCAGGTACATCTTCCTGAAATACCTCTTTTAATGCTTCTCCTACCGGGCCTTGCCATTTCAGTGAATCGATCACTAAAAGAATTTCACCGGTTGCTCCTCTGGATTGTGGCTTATTGGAAGATCCATTTCCATCATCACCATCACAGCTGATCATAAGTGATGAGGATAGAAGGAATACGATAAGGATTGAAATATTTTTTATGGACATGTATTTATTATTAAATGATTTTTTTACCTATCAATTTATTTAAAAAATATGACAGATAAAAACAAATCAATTAATTTATTAGTTAATAATTCTTAATTAACCGATTATCAGCTTCTGGCCAGGTTTGATCTGATTATTATTAAGATTGTTTAATTTTTTGATCTGATCAATTGTTACCCCGTCCAGCTTTCTGGATATAAGCCATAATGAATCGCCAGGTTGAACGGTATAAGTGTTTGTTCCCATCGTAGCTTCTTTGCCTGAATCAGAGGAAGCTATGTTTTTTTCAAAATTTGAAGGAGCTTTTCCGCTATATATCTGAAGTACCTGACCCACTCGTATATTATTCGATGACAGGTTATTCCATTGTTTGAGATTGGCAACGGATGTGCCATAGTTCTGTGCTATTTTACCTAAAGCGTCTCCGGATTTCACTTTATAGGTAATTCTATTAGCTGCAGCTGCAGATGCCTGAGGAAGTGCTTTGGTCTCCTGTACAGCTACCATCCTTGAAGGAGAAATTTTAAGGCTATCACCAATCCAATCTTTGTTTTCGGTTAGAAACTGAGCTTTAGTCTTTGGAATTCTCAACGCTAGATCTCTGTGGCTGGAAGGTATCTTTCTATCCAAAATAGAAGGATTAAGCCTCTCTAGATCTTCGATGCATGTTCCGCTGATTTCCGCAAGTTTCTCAAGATCAAGCTCCTGATTAAATTTCATTTTTTCATAAGCTATAGGAAAGGTAGCTTCTTCAAGAATCAGATTATGATCATCTGCATGACGAAGTACATAGATCATAGCCTGAAATTGCGGTACATATGATCTGGTCTCTCTTGGAAGATGGTCGTATACTCCCCAAAAAGTTTTCTTACCTCCGGATTTTCTTATCGCTTTTCTGACGTTACCGGGACCACAGTTATATGCGGCTAAAGCAAGTTCCCATGTCCCGAACATATTATAAAGTGATTTCAAATACTTAGCAGCTGCTTCAGTAGAAAGCTCAGGATCCATCCTTTCGTCTATATCACTATTAGCATTCATGTGAAACATTCTGCCTGTAGCAGGCATGAACTGCCATAGACCCATAGCACCCACTCTTGACTTGGCTTTAGGATTGAGACCTGATTCAATTATGGCAAGAAATTTTATGTCTTCCGGCATATTATGACGTGCCAGTACTTCTTCAAACAGTGGGAAATAGGTATCCTTTCGGGCTAGTACCATTTTAGTATATGCCCTATTTCTGACAGTGAAATAATCGACGAATGAATAGATACTTTCATTCAGATCGAATGGCATATCAGTTTCCATCACTTTGATTTTCTGGCTAACTTCCTTATAATTAAAATCAGGAATATATTCAAAATCATACACAGGATAAACCATTTCCTCTTCCACCTCACTTTGACTCAAGAGCTGTAGTAGGTCCTGCCCATATGATATAGGAAAAATGCAGGTATTGAGGATAATTCCTAGAATAAAGATTTTTGCCAGATTTTTCATAGTCATAAAAAGAATAAAGTTAATTTGGGGCTGTTAAGTAATTCGCAAAAGCATATAAATCTGCTTCTTTAAATGAATTTGCCATTATCTGAAGACCTATCGGCAGTCCTTTGTCATCCACACCGTTTGGAATGGAGATCGCAGGCACTCCGGAAACAGAAGCCTGGACTGTAAACATGTCTTCCAAATACATGGCCACCGGATCATTGCTGTGCTCACCAAACTTAAAAGCGGTAGATGGGGTAGTAGGCATGATGATATAATCATACTTGTTTAAAAGATCTTCTGTAAAATCTTTTATAAGCCTTCGTACCTTCTGTGCTTTGGTAAAATAAGCATCATAATAACTGGCGCTCAAAACAAACGTCCCTAACATGATCCTTCTCTTCACCTCTTCACCAAATCCCTCTGACCGTGTCAATTTGTACATGCTTTCAAGATTGTGGGCATTCGGTGTTCTATAACCAAATTTCACGCCATCAAATCTTGAAAGATTAGAGCTCGCTTCTGCGGTAGTCAAAATATAATAAGTAGGCAGAACAAAGTCAAGTAATGGGAAATTGACTTCTTCTACTTTATGTCCTTCCTTCTTCAGCTTATCCAGAACTGAAAGCGTATGAGCTTTAATTTCAGGCTGTAATGCTTCAGAATTGATAGTTTCTTTTAAATAGGCAATTTTTACAGGTTTGCCAAAATGGAGCAAGGTGCTGTACTGCGGTACAGATTTCCTGGACACTGTGCTGTCATAATCATCTGATCCAGCAATGGTTTCCAGCACCAGCGCATTGTCCTTTACATTTTTGGAAAACACGCCAATAGTATCAAAAGATGAGGCATAGGCAATAAGTCCATGTCTAGATACTCTTGAATAGGTAGGTTTTATTCCTACTAGACCAGTGAAAGCTGCCGGTTGACGAACAGATCCTCCGGTATCAGTGCCCAATGAGGTGGTGCATAGATTTGCCTGTACTGCTACAGCCGATCCCCCTGATGAGCCACCCGGCACTCGGGTATTATCAGCATCATTAAGTACCCTGCCATGAACAGAGTTTTCGTTTGATGATCCCATACCAAACTCATCACAGTTTAACCTCCCGATGATAATGGCATCTTCATCTATCAGCCTCTGTACAGCAGTACCGGTAAACTGTGATTCAAATCCTTCCAATATCTTACTGGAGGCATTGACAGTATGTCCGGTAAGGCAAAGTACATCCTTGATGCCTATGACCATACCTGCCAATTTACCTGCTTTTCCAGATGCTAATTTTTCATCGATTTCTTCAGCTCTGGCCAAAGCAGATTGCTCATAAACTTCAACGAAGGCGTTTAAATGCGCCTTCGTCTTGATGTTATTGAGATAATGATTGACAATCGTTTTACAATCGGTTTCGCGATTTTCTAACGACCGTTTTATTTCGTCAAATGAATGGAATTTTTCCAATTTATAAGTTTTTTAATCTCTATCTTTTGTCCTTTAGACCTTCTTCCAGATCGTCCTGAATGTCTTTAGTAGCATCCTTAAATTCTCTGATGCCCTTACCTAGACCTCTGGCCAACTCAGGAATCCTTTTAGCTCCGAAAAGCAGCACTATTACTAAGAAAATTAGTATTAGAGAGCCCCCTCCAATGTTTGGTAAGAATCCTAATGTCATCATCATGATAATTGTATTTATGGTGTATAATTGATTGCAAAGATATAACTGTGATTATCAAACGCAAAGAAATCTCATATAGTTCTTCGCCTGTTTTTTAAATATACAAAATTTTTGTCATTTATTTCTTTGATAACCATATTGATGGGTCCATTACTTGTAATCCTTTCCAGGTTTGAAAGTGGACTTCTGATATTCCGTTTTTAGTATCTGTATATACGGTACCTATAGGAGTTCTGGCCTTAACTTCCTGGCCACTTTTTACAGATATAGTCTTGAGACGGCTGTACATGGTATAATACTCACCATGCTTTATTATAATAGTGCCACCCATACCCGGTACAGTTGTGATTTTGGTGACTACTCCATCGAAGACAGCACGTACCTGTTCGTTGCTATTGGTCTGAATATCTACACCATCATTGGTTTCTGTTATACCTTTTAGGGTAGGGTGGGGGAAGGTACCATATCTTTTAGAAATAAATCCACTGGCCACTGGCCACGGGATTTTTCCTCTGTTGCCTGCAAAGCTGCTGGAAAGGGCAGCTGCTTCAGGTGTCATGGGCATATTTGAACCGGGGGCTGTAGTAGCTTTGCTATCCCTTTTCTTAGCTGCAGCTTCTGCGAGTCGAATCTCTTCTTCAATTACCCGTGTAATTAATTTATTCAGCTCTTCTTGCTGCTTTTTGGTGGCCGCTATTTCTTTCTTTAGCTCCTGTTCTTTTTGGGCCAGTGTATTTACTATCCCCTGCTGCTCCTTCTTTAGATCATCCAGTTTTTTCTTCTGTTGTTGTTCCTGCTGAAGAACTACCTGCTTCTCTTGCTTTTTGTCCTGAAGTCTATCATTTTGGGCTATGAGATCTGCATTTACCTTTTCTATCTGTGCCACCTGCTTTTTGCGCGCATCACTGTATTGCTTCAGATATTTAAGCCTCATATAAAATTGCTTAAAAGTGGAAGAACTGAATATAAAAGTCATGACAGTAATACCACTGTTGAGTTTAGAGGAAGTATATACCATGGTGGCATATTCCTCTTTCAAATTTTTCAGATCATTTTCCAGCGAGGTAATTTTGTTTTCAGTTTCCCGTATTTCCCGATTAATAAGATTTACTTCCTTACTTAATGTATTGATAAAAACTACTTGGGTCTCCAGTTGCTTATTGACTGCATTCAACTCACCCATGCTGCTTTTTTTTCTGACAGCTGTTTGTTGGAGGATTTTGTCAAATTCCTGTAATCGCTTTTGGACCTCCAGCTTTTCTTTTTCAAGCTGTGCCCTGGATTTTTTTGTCTGAGAAAAGGATGAGGTCTGGATACCTATATACAGCAATCCGAAAATCAATAAAAATGGAAATAACCTATTATTGGGCATTTTATCTAATAATTATAGGGAAAGGTTAATGGTTCATCTACCAATTCTACTCTGTTCATCTCAAGGTTAACGGTAGTTTCCAATATTCCATTGTTGTCTTGGGGATCAAATATTAATTTTAAGAGCATGCGATAGGGGAAAGGCTGATTTTCCAGATCTTTAAATTCTGGATATTCAGCAGATAGGCTACCGGCCATATATTCCGAAGAAGTATCCAGCTGTTGTACTTTGCCATGTCTGTCATTTATCACCGAGTGGTAAGCTATTTGCTGCCGGCGCTGGTCAAGTTCAAATGTTCTACCTATCCTTATCAGCTTATCTCTATAGCTGAACTCATGCGGAATGTTAGCAAAAAGAATATTTTGGAAGATTTCTAATGATAAGACCAGTCCAAACCGCTCTTCAAACTCCTTAAAAGTCATGTCAATTGAATTGCCATTAATCCTGTCTTTAAACTGGATTTTTTCTTGGGTTACCAATCCACGGGCTGCTTCTATCCCTAATCCTGGCGTAATGCTAAACCATAAAGCACTGTCCTTTTTAGCGCGGAGGTTGAGTGTGCCTCGGGTGGTCTTTCCATTATGTTCTTCTAATACTACTCTAGCTCTGGCAGTAAGGTAATCAAACTCCAGATAAACAGGAGTGAATTCCTGCATGATTTCATCAGAAGTATATAAATTGGGTCTTCTGGCACAACTTGCCATGATCACCAAAGCCAGGAAAAGGTAAGAGAATCGTAAGCACTTATTCATAATACTTTCTGTCTTTTATTTTCTGGGCTAAGTAATCGGAAACTTCCTCCCCTCCCTCAGCTTTTTGCCAGTATTTAAGCGCTTCTGATTTATTTCCTAATTTAAAATATATGTCTCCCAAGTGCTCATACATTACACCACTGGGTTCATTTTCATATGCTATAGCTTGGGTCATATACTCTTTAGCTCTATCGTATTCTCCCAACTGAAATAATACCCATGCATGGGTGTCCAAGTAGGTGGCATTGGTTGGGAATTTTTCAACTAAGCGTCCAGACATTTTCTTGGCCTTATCCAAATCCTTCTTTTTAAGCGACAGGAAGTAAGCATAATTATTTAATATATGCTCATCCGAAGGATTGATTTTCAATCCTCTTTCATAGAACTCATATGATTTATCATATTCTCCCAAACCATGATAAGCATCACCCAGTTGACCATATACTAATAAGCTGATTTGTTTATTGGCACCATTGTTTAAATTCTCTGCCTTTTCAAGACTTTCTTTGGCTTCAGCATGTTTTTTCTGAGCAAGTTTTGCTGTACCATCAAAAAACCAAAACTCAGGTTTTTCGGGAAACTCATCTACACCCATTACTGTGTATCTTTCGACTTCTTCGAAATTTTTGTTTTCTTCAAACTTAAGTGTTATCACCCGCTGAAGAACCTGGTCATTAGCAGGCATTATATCCAAAGATTTTTTATAGTACTGCAAGGCAGCATCTTTTTGGCCGTCGGCCATTTCTTTATCTCCTAGGACAATAAGTACATTGGGATCGGTGGCGTTATGCTCTTTCATAAGCTCCCCTAGTCTATTTAGTACCTGATCCCTTTCCTCGGATTTTATTTCCTGAAGTATCTCATTGAAGGCCTTGGCTTTCACTTCTCCATCCAAATCTGGATTTTCAAAGGCCATAAAAAGATATTCACGGGATTTTTGAGTTTCCCCGCTGTCCTTAAGAAGAGAATAGGCTGCCATATGAAGTTCAGGCTGATTCGGGTAATTTTTTAGGGCATCCAAAACCAAATCCATCGCCTCTTCCGATCTGCCATTGTTATAAAAAATTTCAACTAAAGACAGTACATAAGAACTCTGACCAGGATGGGCATCTACTAATTTTCTGCCTTCATTTATGGCGGCTTCCAAGTTGTTTTTCCGCAAGTATATTCTTTGCTTCTGTACAGTAAGTTGTTCTACCACTCCATAGTATTCTTCCGCTCGGTCCAATGCTTTGAGTGCGTTGTCAAAATCTTGGGCAGTAAGGTACAGTGATGCCAGTTCCAGTATATACTGTTGATTTTCCTCAGAGTTGTTCATCAGTGACTGAAGTATCTCTGCAGCTTTTTTGGGTTTGTTCTGGTTGCTATAAACTTCCGCTATTAGAAGATGGTAATATTTGTTGCTCGGATCACCGTCTACTGCTTTTAATCCATAATCTAAAGCTTTCTCAGGTTCGTTGGCCCTAGCAAGAATTTCGGCCATTTTAAAGTTTATGGCTGGTTCTGTAGGCTTATATTTATGCGCTTTCTCAAAATAAAAATAAGCTTTTTCATATTCTTCCAACATCAAAAATTTCTGGCCTTCTACAAAAAGACGGTCTGCCTGCGCATTTTTTTCTTGCTCTTTACGCGCTTTTTTAGAAAGCTTGTCCTGAGCAAAAACATCATTGACTGACATAAGACCAATTATGCCTATACCCAGAAATACTTTTAACAAACTATTTCTTATTTTCATATTTAATATTCTAAGTAAGCCGGATCTACAGCTATGTGGTATTACTACGCTGGATGAAAATCCAACTTATATCCCTTCAGCTACAAATTTAGTACCTTTTTGGTTCAATTGCATGGCGGTAAAGGCTTTAAGAACACCTTCAGACAATTAAATGATGTTAAAGTTTGGAAAACAGAAATCCTATTGACTATAAGTGGTGAGTTCAGGATTTACCAGTGCTGCCATAACCTCCAGCGCCTCTCGCTGTATCACTCAATACATCACTTTCCTGCCAGGTGATCTGTTCATGTTTCGCTACTACCATCTGGGCTATTCGCTCTCCATTTTCTACCGTAAAGGGTTCATTGGAAAGATTTACAAGAAGTACTTTGATCTCGCCCCTATAGTCAGCATCAATGGTACCCGGAGTATTCAGCACTGTAAGACCGTGCTTATAGGCCATTCCACTTCGGGGTCTTATCTGAGCTTCATATCCAGAAGGAAGTTCTATAAAAAGGCCTGTGCCGATAAGGGTTCTTTCCAAAGGACCTAAAGTAACTGGTGAATCTATGTGTGCTCGCAGATCAAGCCCTGCAGATAAAGCTGTCTGGTATTCTGGCAGTGAATGTCCTGAGTTATTTATGACTTTTACTTGCATACATTTATTTCTTAAACGATTTGATTATCAAAATTAATTCATCTTTTTCTATAATATATACCATCACAGCAAAAGCAACTACAAAAAGATTTTGAAACAGGAAGTTGAGGATAAAATTATCAAATCCGAGTAGAAATCCTAAATAGCTGAATGCCGTAGCAACGGAAAGGTATAAAATAGCCTTTCCGGTCTGATAAGGTATAGGGTAATATTTTTGACCGATTACGTAGCATATAATGGACATAGTCATATAGCTCAATATAGTACTTAGTGCAGCACCCATAAACCCAAGAACCGGAACCAGGGTAATGACCACTACCACCGTAATAATAGCGCCTATTGCAGTGATGTAAAAGCTGTATTTAGTTTTATCCGTAATTTTAAACCATATACTTAAGTTAAAATATATTCCCAAAAATAAATACCCTAACAGCAGAAGGGGCACTATGATGAGGCCCTGTCCATACCCTTCACCCTGAAGGATCAATCTCCCTATGATATCCAAATTAACAGCTACTGCGATCATCAGCAAACTACAGAAAATCACAAACCAGTGCATCACTTTTGCAAAGATGGCGGGATTGTTTTTATTTTCAGCCTGCTGAAAAAAGAAGGGCTCTGCGGCATATTTAAAAGCCTGTATGATAAGATTCATTAATATAGCCAGTTTGAAGTTGGCTCCAAATACACCACCTGCCTCTCGGGAAGTCAGGTCGGGATAGTAATCTTCCGGAAGGGCATATTCGAAAAGCCCCCGGGAAAACACTTCATTGGTCACTCCCGCCAATCCCATAAAAAGTAGGGGCACTGCATAGTGCCACATAGGCTTTAAAATAGATTTATCTAAATTAAATTTAAATTTACCGGTAAAATAAAATATTACCGGTATGATCAGGGCATTGGCCAGCACATTGGAAAGCAGGATATAATCCACCCCCCAGTCCATCCGGTACCAGTCCGCTACCCATGGCTGAAGGAAATTGAGAATGTCCCCATTGGCAATGTGAAAAAAGAAAACTATAAATAAAATGTTAAAGCCTACATTAAGTAGGATATTCCCCAGTTTCACGAGAGCAAACTTTAAAGCCTGATTTTCTACCCGCAACTTTGCAAATGGAATGGCCAGCAAGGCATCTATTGTCAGAATCATCGCTACCCATCGGAATAGATGATCTTGGCCTTCGTATTCTAACCATACCGATAGTGGTTCTGCACTTAAAAAAATCAGCGTCCCTAGGGAAAGTGATGTAGTCAGTATGAGTGATTGTACACTATTATACACTTTCTTTGGGTCCAAACCTTTGCCCGTGGAGAAACGAAAAAACGCTGTTTCCATACCATATGTAAAAATGATATTAAAAAAAGCGATAAATGCATACAGATGGGTAAATGCTCCTACATCTTCTTTGGGAAGATATGCAGTGTATATAGGGATTAATAGGAAGTTGATGGATTTGCCCAGGATACTGCTTATGCCATAAACGGCAGTCTGACCTGCTAATCTCTTAAGTTGGCTCATGGGCGGAAATAAAAAAAAGGGGACTTACTCCCCTTGAAAGTCTGGTTTTCTTTTTTCCAAAAACGCTGAAGTTCCTTCTGCAAAATCCTCGGATTTTACACATCTGGCAAAGCTGTTTGCCTCTATCAGATAGCCGTTTTCATCATTTGTATAAACGGAGTTTACACAGTCCACGATCATACCTATAGCAAGAGGTGCTTTTGACATGATTTTATTGATTATTTCTTGTGCTTTGGCCATGGCCTCGGCTTTGGAAGGTAGTACATGGTTTACTAACCCGAGCAATTTTGCCTCTTCGGCATCTATCATATCACCGGTCATCATGAGTTCATTGGCTTTACCTCTTCCCACTAATATGGTAAGACGTTGCGTGCCACCATATCCAGGTATAATGCCTAGATTAACTTCAGGCTGGCCGAATTTAGCATTTGCAGAAGCTATTCTCATATGACATGCCATAGCCAATTCACATCCGCCGCCTAAAGCAAAGCCATTGACTACTGCTATAACCGGTTTATGACATGCCTCGATTAAGTGTAATACTTCCTGTCCATTTTCGGCAAATTTTCTAGCATTAAGCTCACTTAGCTCCGCTATTTCCCCGATGTCCGCACCGGCCACAAACGCTTTTTCCCCAGCTCCGGTGATGATCACCGCTTTGATGTCACGGTTATCATTTACCTCGTTGAAGATGTTTTTAAGTTCTTCAAGGGTAGCAAAATTAAGCGCGTTTAGCTTAGATTCCCTTTGAACTGTTAGAAAAAGTACTCCTCCTTTATTTTCAGATAGGATATTGGTTGTATCAGCCATTTAATATAGTCAAAGTTGAACATCAAATATACGAGTACGTAATGCAAACACAAAGCGTTAGGGGTAAAAATGATAGTTTAAACTAATATTGCGCTGGTTTGTATATACTTATGAATTAAGTTTAAAAAGGCCATTCTACTAGGGAATTAATCCAGGCATAGTACCTTCAGTATGGCAAATTTTCATATTTTTGTAATAATTGATAATTTAAATAAATAACTAAAATAGATATATGTCTTCCAAAAGAAAAATTACCGTAGCCTACGGAGATGGTATTGGTCCAGAAATTATGAAAGCGACCCTGAATATATTAGAAGCTGCTGGGGCGCAGATTGAAACTGAAGTGATAGAAATAGGGGAGGAGGTATATTTGAAAGGGATAAGTTCGGGAATGGAACCATCAGCGTTTGAATCCCTCAGAGAGACTAAAGTTTTTTTGAAATCACCTATCACCACACCTCAGGGTGGAGGATTTAAAAGTCTGAATGTAACGACAAGAACTTCATTTGGTTTATTTGCCAATGTAAGACCTTGTAAAGCATATTCTCCCTATATCAAAACCAACTATCCAAAAACTGACCTGGTTATTATCAGGGAAAACGAAGAGGATTTATATGCTGGCATTGAACACAGGCAGACTCAGGAAGTAGTACAAAGCCTCAAGCTTATATCAAGACCAGGGTCTGAAAAAATCATCAGGTACGCATTTGAATATGCCGTTAAGTATGGCCGTAAGAAAGTTACCTGCATGACCAAAGACAATATTATGAAACTGGCAGATGGCCTTTTTCATAAGACTTTTATAGAAATAGCCAAAGAATATCCGCAAATCCAGACGGATCATAAGATTATCGATATTGGAACTGCCCTTATAGCGGAAAGACCAGATACCTTTGATGTGATCGTAACACTGAATCTTTATGGGGATATCATCTCAGATGTAGCTGCTCAGGTGACTGGTTCAGTTGGACTTGGGGGCTCTGCCAATGTAGGGGAGGAAGTTGCCATGTTTGAAGCCATCCATGGTTCGGCTCCTGATATTGCAGGCCAGGATATGGCAAACCCATCTGGATTGCTCAATGGTGCTATCATGATGCTGGTACATATTGGTCAGCCGGATGTAGCTGAGAAGATAGGCAATGCCTGGATGAGAACCTTAGAAGATGGTATCCATACTGGAGATATTTATCAGGAAGGTCTTTCTTCCAAAAAAGTAGGTACTCAGGAGTTTGCTGAGGCTGTAATCGAAAGACTCGGACAGCTACCTATTAATATGGAACCTATAGCTTTTGACAAAGAAGCTACTGAGCCAATGAACATAAAGCTAAGTCCTGTCACTAAGGCCAAAAAGCAACTGATCGGAGTAGATATATTTTTGGATTGGGATGAGGATGATAGAAATCCAGAGATCCTGGGAGATAAACTCCGTAAGGCTGAAAATGAAAGGATTAAGCTTCAGCTAATTACCAATAGAGGTGTAAAAGTATATCCTGGTGGTATGCGCGAAACTTTCTGTACAGACCATTGGAGGTGCAGGTTCCAAAATGATGATCAATCAGCTATCTCCCATACAGAAATACTTGATCTGCTTAAATTAGTGGAAGGATTGGGATTTGATTTTATCAAAACAGAAAACCTCTATTCATTTGATGGAGAGAGGGCCTATTCCCTTTCTCAAGGAGAATAAGGAAATTTTCAAAATAAGAATAAACAAGTTGTTTAGAAAACCGGATGAAAGTCCGGTTTTTTGCTTTAAAAAAAATCCCCTGAAATAATTCAGGGGAATTCAATTAAGTGATATATAAATAAAATATATTCTAATTTTATTTAGCTTGTTTCATTTCCATCAGTTCGATGCCTTTTGCCACTCTTTTATCACGTTCTGATAATAAGTAGAAGTTAGTCGTCCTCTTATCGTCTCTTTCCATAAGAGTAATTGAGTTTTCATCTCCACGAATTACTTTCAGCTCCTTGCTTCTGGACTTAATGTCTTTTGAAGTTACATATAGGTCACCGTCACGTTCAAATACTTTGTCAAAAGTGAGTAGAATAATATTTCCCTTGTTATCAGTGAGGACTGGTATTTCACTGTTTTTATCCCAAGCATTTCTATTTAGCCAGGTTTTTTGATAAAGGTGAAAACGAGAATTTTCCACTAAACTTTTCAGTTTGTTAATATCAAGTTTTTCCGTGTTGAAAGCAGTTCCGGATAAGGTAGTCATCGTAGTATTGGCTGGAACATTTTCATTTCCCATTTGATTGCCGCGTTGGTACATATTGCCAAGGAAGATGACATTTGCCCCTAACATGGCAGCTTCGATTTTAATTTTTCTGGTAGCCCTGTTTTTGACATTATTTATACTGGCCAATGCTGTTACTCCAGCTGCTTTGGAATAGACTTCCCCCTTAGAATGCATTCCATCTATATCCTGAGGTATATAAGTGATATACACATTTTCATATTCGTTAATCGTGTTGACAGGTTTAAAGGGGGTTTCATATATTTCTTCCCTGCCACTGGCAAATTCAATTTTCTTTACCTGATGTTTGCTGACCACGTAAGATGTGTTTTCATTTACATGGCGGTACTTTATCGTATTCTGCCCTACTTCTTCAATATTAACTTCTTTCACCTCTTCTAAGAGATGTAGTTTGTCAGATGTTTGGGCTATAATAGAAAAGGATAGAAAGAAAAAGGCGGAACCTATAAAAATGGATTTTATCATGTTTTCGTAAATTATTTATGGGTCTAAATATATAATAATTATGATTCAACTTTAATGTCCTATTAAATTTGCTTACGAAAAATTTCTGTAAAAGGTTAATTAGTTATATAAATCAAATGGAATGATAGTATAGGAGCCCGGCTGCTTTACGCCCATTCATTCTATCTAAAATGTATACAAACCGATATGCATACTTAACACAATTGGAAGATTTCTGGCAAAACCTGACTGTTTTCCTTCTTAGGAATGGTTTTTTTAAATGGTTAATTAACCAAAAAAAAATAAAATCCCCCAGCTATCCGCCCTAATTCCAAACTAATTTATTAAATTGTAATTATATATTTATTTTTTGAGTTTAAATCTGATGGGAGGCTTATGAAAAACTACATTTTACTATTTTCATCTATATGTATTTTTATTAGTGGGTGCAACAGAGAAGATCCCTTGCCCGCATTAGAAATAGAAGGGGTATACATCATGGTAAGATTAGTGAGTGATGAAGTTTTTGAAGAAGGGGATTTACCCTATGAGAATGTATATTGGTTTTTTGCAGACCGCACTTTTCAAAAAGTAAGGTTTAAGGATGAAGTTTTGATAGAAGCGACTGGTACATTTTCACCAGTAACGTATACCGGAACTGACCATATAGAAGGGCCTGCGTACGAACTTCTATATACTACAGGAGATGAACTTATAGAGGGTTGTTATCCTGATAAAGAGATCATTATTCAAAACACTTCTGATGAATTGTCCCATTTAAGTGCATCCTGTGGAGAACCGGATATTTATTATAATAAAGCTATTTTCAATTAAATATTTTTTAAGGGATTAATATTTGAAACAATTCAAAATTTTTTTACGTCTAGGGTAAAATTTCATCAGACTCCAATGAAAAAGTTATTCATCATTTTTAGTTTTCTCATACTATCTGCTGGCTGTCAGGAAGATAACTTACCTATGTCTGAAATAGTAGGTGAGTGGAAATTAATTAAAAGTCATCAGTATGTAGGTACTGAAGTGATAAGAGAAGGGGATGACCTGGAATGGCAGGAAACTTATGTTTTTAGAGCCAACGGAACTTTCCAAAAATCACGGACTTCACCCGTAGGAATGGTTTCCGCAACAGGAAAATTCACTACTGAAGAGGGTCCATTATATTTAGCAAGACCCGTAAAACTCCTCATAACATTATCATATAACACAGCAAAAGATCTGGCGGTAGGCTGCAGTCCGGGCAAAGAAGAAATCGAAATATCTTCTCATGACGGTTTGTTGAGAAATTATTCTATCGGATGTGAAAAACCTATATTTTCTTACCAAAAACAATAGTCCGATTTGCTTTTTTTGCCATTCTAGATTCCGATTATTGGCAACTACATAGTTTGAATCTCACCTAAAATATAAATAGATAGAAATAAGTAGGCCCTCGGGCCATTCATCACTTAAACTTTCCTCTGCTTAAAGTTCCATATAAGCAAATCAGGCTACGGAGTCACGGTTTCGTTATCAGTAATCTGGCATTTAGTTCGATAAAGTGCTTTTATACGCTTCAATTAAATCCATAAACTGTTTGGTTTGGCCTTGATCAATAAAATGTCCATAATAAAATACTATAAAATAATAAATTACTGCTCGCCTAAAAGTTTCAAAGGGAACCTCTACATGCAATGATGAATGATAATCTATAATCTCTTCCATGTAATTTTCATAAAATATATTCTCATGAAAAATAAAAAAAGAAAGAAGTAATCTGCCAAAGTCCATTCCCATTGGGTGCCAACCGGCATTATCCCAATCGACTATTACCTTATTTTGAAAAACATTTTGTTCCTTCAAATCAAGGTGCTGAAAGTAAACCGGTAATAGCTTGATAGTTTTATTGATCGTTTTCATTTCCGCAGGAGAAAAAATTTTCATTTTTTTAATCCTAGATTTTCCATCCACTACTTTTTCATATGATATAGCATCAGCTATTACTTTACTTTCCACCCCTTGGCATAATGATATGGTGGCTGATTTAAGATGTTGATATTCTGTACCAGACTTCAGAGGTTTTAAATCTAAATATTCATAAATAAATGCGGTAAACTTTTTTCCTTTTTTGATATCCTTACATGCTGGGATGGTTATATCTTTATTCTTTAAAAGTTTTTTGGTGTTTTGATAGAAATATAAGTTTGCCTTAGCATCTTGAGAATCTGAATAAAATATTTTTTCAAAGCACTTATTTTTATTTGTACCTAATATCCTGTAAGGTTTTATAGTACTGTGACCTCTCCCTTCGAATATAAATTTCTTGTTATCATGCATTTTGCAATACGAGAGATCTAATGAATAATCCATCTTTTCAAGGCAGTATTCAAATAATTGATGATTTTTTTGAGTGCCAAATGACCTAAATAAACGTCTTAATTCTTTATCTGTGACATCATAGTTCATGATGATTTTCAAAAATGTACCGGTCTTTCTAAGTCTGGATAACATAAGAATATGTGGTATTTTAATTCATTAAATTATTAATAACCGTAATAATCACGACATAGATAATATCCCCATCATTATCTATTAAATAGGTAGTGTAGTGTTAGAAATCTGCAGTTTTTTATATTGAAAAAGGTTCTCACTTATATAAAGTGATTATTTTAAAAAAATGTTTATTCAAAATAGTTAAATATCATCATAAGCTATGTATAATCAACTAAACTGTCATAACATGTGTAAAAATGTTATATATTAGTTTATGATTTTAAACACATCTTTATTTTAAATCTATAAATAATAAGATATATGGTTATACGCAATGATGCCAGTAGCCATTATCTCTATCGTTTATGATTCGGAGGACCGAAGACGGAAGATCGAAACAAAAGTACCATTCCATTAAACCCGCATTTTCTATTTCTAACATTTTCATTACAGGCATTAAAGGGTATATTCAATTAAGTTATTATGTGTTTATATAGGTCAGAATTTTTATTGTAAAAAAAAATCCCCTCAACTTTGTTAAGGGGATTTTTTATGTGTGCCGTGCATGGCAACCAACTAGGTGGTGAAA
>DATHVH010000391.1:0-3254 GCA_035461405.1 Anditalea sp. | reverse complement strand
TGATGTATTTGTTGAGATTAAGGGATGGCTGATCTTGATCCATTTTACTTATTTGCTGTGGGCAGTTTCTGAAAGAAGTTTTTTGGTTTGAGCTTTTACTGACTGCAAAATTTCTGCATTGGCTTTGCTCTCTGAGAAAATTTCCAAGACCTGGGGATGGACGGATTTTTGATAAAAGTTTGCCATAATCTCTTCAAGTGTATGCTCATTCTCAGCACGGAAATATTTAAATCCCATTTCTCTGCACAGGTGTTCAGCATTAAGAGCTTGATTGGTTTCAAAAAACTCCTCCAGCTCCGGCTGTTTGGACGGTCCATCGATCAACCTAAAGATACCACCTGCATGGTTATTAAGGATGATAATTCTTAAATTAGGCATACTGTAATTATGCCAGAAGGCATTTCTATCATAAAAGAAGGCCATATCCCCTGTGATAAGGGTAATAGGATCTTTGGTGGTAAAGGTGCAGCCCACCGCTGTACTGTTGGATCCGTCTATCCCACTGGTACCTCTATTACATATCACTTCATATGCTGGTGCCTTTACGCCAAGAAAATTAAAATATCTTACCCCCATGCTGTTGGACAGGTGAAGTTTGGAATGTAAGGGAAGATGTGGCAGCAGGTTATGGAAAGCTTTATATTCACCAAAGGCAGCCTGCCCCAAAATTGTGCTCAAGCTATTTGCTATGGTGCTATCTGCATCATGCCAACCTGTACTGAAACTGTTATCTCCGGGAGTCATGTTTTCTACAAAAAAAGATAGAAAATTTTCTGGTATAGCTTTGATATGTCTCGTAAGGAGCTGATAAGTATCTGCCACATATCCATCCTCCTGGATGTGCCAGTGGTCTGCTCCCGAAGATCGAAGGTATAGCTTTAGTGATTTGGAGATAATTGATTTACCGAAACTGATAATGAGATCGGGTTTTAAATTTTCATCTTCTCCCATTGAAGGAAGAAAGTGGTCATGATAGGTAATGCTATTGCTAAATGACAAATTACTGATACCGTCGGTTACAGCCACTGCTAGTTTTCTTTCAACTGCTTTCTCCAAAAGAGATTTCAGTTCACCATTAGGCTTCTGTTGGCCTGGCACGATTAAAACCTTCCGGTAGTTAGCTAAAGCAGATTTTAGTTTTAATTTATCCTCTTCAGAGAGAATAACGCTTCCTGTGATTTCTTCCTGCAGGGATAGAGGTTTGTCATAATCATAAATTTCGTCAGATTCGGGATAAAAAGGTTCCCGTAGAGGGATATTGATATGGACAGGGCCGGGCGGATAAGACTGAGCTAATTTTAGGGCTTCATTACTGATCCTATGGGCATGCCATATCTTGTCAGGGTGTGAAAATTCATCCGGAAAATTAAAACTTGCCTTTACATGACCCCCATAAATGTTTTCCTGTCTGATCGTTTGCCCATCCCATTGATCTATCCATTCCTTAGGTCGATCTGCAGTAATGATTAGTAGAGGTACCTGTTGGAAATACGCTTCCGCTACCGCAGGCGCATAATTTAAAGCTGCAGATCCGCTGGTACAGACCAATACCACAGGTTTCTCCAGCTGCTGGGCCATTCCTAAGGCTATAAAGGCAGCAGATCTTTCGTCAGATATAGTACGGCAATGGATATCCCCGTGTCTCACAAAGGCAAGGGTCAGGGGTGCACACCTGGAGCCAGGAGAAAGGATAGCATTTTTTACACCGCTTTTGGCTACTATGGCCACTAAATCTATAATGGGCTGTATGATCAATTTTGAGTAGGGTCAATTAGGAATTTTCCTATAATGTCACATTTCATTTCGGTTTCTTCCCATTCCTTGGCAGGGTCTGAGTCTTCTGTTACGCCCGCACCAGCATAGAGTACCGCGTATTTGTCTGTTAAGCGGGCAGTCCGGAGGTTGACATAGATGCTCGTGATGCTATCTATATTTACCGGTCCGATAAATCCTGAAAACAATGAGCGGTCAAATGACTCATGACTGGATATAAATGCAAGGGCTTTATCTCTGGGCATTCCACATACTGCTGAGGTGGGATGAAGCAGATCGAGCATTATTGTGCCTAGCTGAGGAAATCCTGTTGCCTCCATGTCTACAATAAAGTCAGAACGGAGATGCAGGAGATTGCCTGCAATTACTGTTTTTGGTCCTCTTTCTTCATATTCCCTTAACCGGATTTTTTTAAAACAGTTTACTATATAGCGGCTCACCAAGGCCTGCTCTTCTATTTCTTTCTGAGTCCATGCTGCATTTTTCAGGGGATTTTCACCCTCAGCTTTCTGAGTGCCTGCCAAAGACATCGTAGAAAAGATGTTTTCCTCAGTCTTGATCAGCAACTCTGGAGATGCTCCTATCCATGTACCCAGGGTAGGGGTATGGATAAAGTTTACAAAAGCATTTGCATAGCTGCCGCAAAGAGAAAGGAATACATTGCTGATATTTAGTAAGCCCTTTAATTCGATATGCTTGTTTCTAGCAGGAACTATTTTGATCAATTCTCCCTGCTTTATCAGCCGAATGCCTTCTTCTACTTGTTCGAGGAATGATTTTTCTGAATAGATATCTATTTTTTCCCGGCTGGTTGCAGAATTTTGACGGAGCAATTTATCGATCATAACCTTGGAAGGCGAAGATTCTAATTCTTTGAAAAATTCTTCTTCCTCCAAAGGTCCGTCAATAGATATCTTAAGGTATTTATGAGCTTCCAGAAAGTAACATTTTTTGTCAGTCTGATCGGCAAAAGGGTGAATGACAAAACCCGGGGGAAGTTCGTCCAATTGTAATGGAAGTTTTTTTATTTCCCTGTTCTCATCAATAACTATTTCAATTTGGCTGCTTTTAGGTTTTCTCCAGACTGCTACGCTGAATCCCTGCTCCAGCACATAGTTAAATACAGCATCCAGGTACTGTTCCTGCGTAAAAATTCTTTCACTTGTGGTTGAGCTCATATTTATGATTATCCGCTTCCCTTGATATATGCTTTAAATATTTAAGAATATTTTATTGGAAGATACTAGTATCAAGATATTAGTATAAAGATCAAAGGCCTAGCGAACAATTTCTCCTACCTAATGATCCCATCTTCAACTTTTTTACTTCCTACTAATTTTCACCCACTTCTCATTTCATACTTCCCACTTCAGTCTTCAGTCTTTTACACATCCGACATCCGACATTGGTGTCACGTCCTAATTTTACTTGACACATTTTTCTTTCTTCTCCCTCTCTTAAATGCGACACCAGTTTTAGCC
>DATHVH010000390.1:0-10960 GCA_035461405.1 Anditalea sp. | reverse complement strand
CTCATTTAACTCTGTGGTAAAAACAATCCTATCTCTCAAACTCTGCTATAGTCCTTTCGATGATATCGCAGCAATCTAGCAGTTGCTCCTCGGTGATAACCAGGGGAGGGGCAAAGCGGATGATGTTCCCATGGGTGGGTTTGGCCAGAAGACCGTTGTCTTTTAGAGCGACACAGATGTCCCATGCGGTGGAGCTTTCTTCAGTGTCGTTTATTACCACTGCATTTAATAAGCCTTTTCCTCTTACGAGCTTAACTATATCATATTTGTCTACAAGCTCCTGCATTTTTTCCCTGAAAAGATTTCCGAGTTGACGTGCATTCTGGGCTAAATTTTCATCCCTTACTACTTCCAAAGCCGTCAAGGCTATTTTAGCACCCAATGGATTGCCTCCAAAAGTGGAGCCATGCTGGCCGGGCTTGATCACGCCCATGATTTCATCATTAGCTAAAACAGCTGATACAGGATAAAATCCACCAGATATAGCTTTACCTAGAATTAGCATGTCCGGCTGCACATAGGTTTCCTGCTTTTCGCAATGTCCCTGACAGGTACAGTTGCCACAGACGGCCAGTAAAGATCCGGTACGGGCAATGCCAGTCTGTATTTCATCGGCTATAAAGAGCACATTGTTTTCTTTGCAGATAGCAGCCACTTCTCTTAGGTAGTCTTGGGCAGGTGTATAAACTCCTGCTTCACCCTGTATAGGTTCGACTAGAAATGCTACCACCTTTTTGTTTTCTGCCAATACCTGCTTAAGTGCATCCAAATCATCATAAGGTATCTTGGTGAATCCAGGAGTATAAGGTCCAAAGTTCTTTTTGGCATTCTGGTCATTGGAAAATGAGATTACCGTAGTGGTTCTTCCGTGGAAATTGTTTTCCGCCACTATTATAGTTGCTTCATTTTCTGCTACACCTTTTCTTTCATACCCCCATTTTCTGGCGATTTTAATAGCCGTCTCCACCCCTTCAGCACCGGTATTCATTGGAAGCACTTTGTCAAAGCCAAAGTATTCGGTGATGTATTTTTCGAAAGGTCCCAGTACGTCGTTATGAAAAGCTCGAGAAGTAAGCGTAAGTGTGCCTGCCTGATCTATAAGGCTCTGCAGGATGCGGGGATGGCAGTGTCCCTGGTTTACGGCCGAGTAGGCTGATAAAAAATCATAATATCTTTTGCCTTCTACATCCCATAAATATACGCCTTCACCTTTGGATAGTACCACAGGTAGAGGATGATAATTATGTGCGCCATGCTTGTCTTCCAATTCTATGGCCTGCTGGCTAGAAGTTATTGTATCCATCATAAATTTTGTAGTTTTGTCCCCTCGATATGAAGGGTATGTATTTTGCCTAATAAACAAATATAACCAATCCGTTCTTGATAACTCAATGAATAAGCAAAAGAAGCCCATAAAACCGCAGGAAATTTTGCCGGGAGACTATTATTTTAACGAAAATGGATTGATGGTCTTTACGGAACAATACCATCTTAGAAGAGGATTCTGCTGTAATAGCGGCTGTAAGCATTGTCCGTATAAGAAATAGGTACGAAGTACGAAGTGGTTTAAGGTTTAACGTCCCGATCCGCATAGCTTAGTTATATTCTCTACTAGGGACTGTTTAAGGGATTAAGATTATTTGGCGTTGAGTGGTGCGAAGATGTAACTTATATAAATCCACGATTAAAATGCGGATTTCTTCGCAGATGGTACCGGGTACTTGGTGCCAAAACAAGATTTAAATCCCAAACCCGAATGAAAGACAGTAGATTAGCAAATAAAATTTAGATGCTCTTTTGGTAATTCAACAAAAGTTCCGATATTTGCAAACTCAATTATAAAAACGTCTTAAATAATACGAATTATATATCATGGCAAAAGTTTGTGACATCACCGGTAAAAGACCTCGAGTAGGTAATAATGTATCGCACGCGAACAACAAGACCAAGCGTAAGTTCTATCCGAACCTTCATAAGAAGTCTTTTTTCATTCCAGAGGAAGATGCTTGGATCACGTTGAAAGTTTCTACGAAGGCGTTGAGAACCATCAATAAAAAAGGTATCTCTGCGGTGTTGAAAGAAGCGCAGCAAAAAGGTAACATTATCATTAAATAAAGAATTACTCTTAAAGATACAGAGCGATGGCTAAGAAAGGTAACAGAGTACAAGTAATCATGGAATGTACAGAGCACAAGACAAGTGGTCTTCCAGGTACTTCTCGATATATCACTACCAAAAACAGAAAGAACACTACTGAAAGATTGGAGCTGAAGAAATTCAACCCTATCATGAAGAAGGTAACTGTTCATAAAGAAATTAAATAATTAAAGAGTGTCTTAACTGATCTCTTTTAAACTATACTAATATGGCTAAGAAAGTAGTAGCAACCCTGAAAAAAGAAGGTGGCGTCACTTATGCAAAAGTGATCAAAGCGGTGAAGTCTGAAAAGACAGGCGCATATACCTTCAGAGAAGAAATGGTACCAACCTTGTTGCTTCAGGAAACCCTGAAAAAATAAGCTTCTCTCTATAAAGCATTTTGAAAGTCCCATCTGGTTAGCATCGGAATTGGGACTTTTTTGCTATATTCATACGCGTAAATATTATCCTTCAATTTCACCGGACTGTAGGAATGGGAAGTGGACAGCATTTTACCGTGCTGCTTTTTCTTCTGAAAGGTTCATCAGTATTATAACACTATGGGAATTTTTGGTTTCTTTTCTAAAGAGAAAAAGGAGAGCCTGGACAAAGGCCTTCAAAAATCTAATGAAAATCTTTTTTCAAAACTCGGTAAAGCTGTAGTAGGTAAGTCCAAAGTAGACGAGGAAATTCTCGACGAACTGGAAGAGATCCTTATCACTTCTGATGTTGGAGTGGACACTACTATCAAGGTCATAAAGCGCATTGAAGAACGTGTAGCCAGGGATAAATATGTAGGTACCGCTGAACTGGATGAGATACTAAGAGAGGAGATAGCTAAGTTACTAGAGGAAAACAATACCGAAGACCTGGCAGATTTTGATCTTCCGGCTGATAAAAAGCCTTATGTGATCATGGTGGTAGGCGTAAATGGAGTGGGTAAGACTACTACTATTGGAAAACTTGCCCACCAGTTCAAGCAGGCTGGCAAATCAGTGGTCCTTGGTGCTGCTGATACTTTTAGAGCGGCAGCTGTGGACCAGTTGATTCTATGGGGAGACAGAGTGGGTGTACCGGTAATATCACATGGCATGAATACTGATCCTGCTTCCGTAGCTTTTGATACCGTAAAGAAAGCGGTAGACATGCAAGCAGATGTAGTCATCATAGATACCGCAGGAAGACTTCATACCAAAGTAAACCTGATGAACGAGCTTGGCAAGATCAAGCGGGTAATGCAGAAATTCATAGATGATTCTCCGCACGAAATCCTATTGGTCCTTGACGGTTCTACCGGACAGAATGCTTTCATCCAAGCCAAAGAATTTACCAAAGCCACAGAAATAACCGCCCTTGCCATCACCAAACTTGACGGAACTGCCAAAGGCGGCGTAGTCATCGGCATCTCCGACCAATTCAAAATCCCCGTTAAATATATCGGTGTGGGTGAGAAGATGACAGACCTACAGGTTTTCCATAGAAAGGAATTCGTGGATTCTTTGTTTAAGAAGAAGTGAGACGAAGTACGAAGGTGGAAGTACGATCAGATAAAATTTGTAAGAAGTAAGAGGTAAAAAGTAAAAAGTGAGACATTCCCAATTAAAATATTATCAAACCTTTCCCTTTTAGGAAAGGTTTTTTTTTGTGATAAGTTAAAGTTTCATTAAAAAAAACTCTGTGTACCTCAGTGCCATACTCTGTGAAACTCTGTGGCTAATTTTTTTTCTTTTTTAAAATGCCTTGTGACTTCGTTCCTTTTTGGCTAAATATTCTTTGATTTTCTTCATTTCCTTGCGGTTAATTCTTAAATACTCTTTGTGTCTTCCTTTCTTTGTGGCCGAACAAAAAAAATAGCGCCGAACCCAATCGGCGCTAAAAAATAAAGCAAGGAGTTGAAAAAGTGTTCGTTTGCTGTACGAAGTCAAATGTAGATATTCTAAATCCGAGGCATGCAAACTTATTATTAAGGAATATTTAATTAATCTGTTACTTAATTTTAACGACTTAATATTATAGTAATGTCAAGAATAGTTAAATGTATGCCTGCTTTAGCCCAAATGATAGGATTTTTAATACTCTGCTAATACTCAAGCTTTAATTCATCTATTTTTCGTACTTTTGCAGCAAATATTATAAGTTTTGAAGGCAAGAACATTAAAAAAAGATAAAGTAAACATCATCACTATGGGCTGTTCCAAAAATTTGGTCGACTCTGAAGTGCTGATGACACAGCTTAGAGGAAATGGCATAGACACCGTACACGAGTCAAATGCTAAGGATAATAACATCATCATCATCAATACCTGCGGGTTTATAGATAATGCCAAGCAGGAATCCATAGATACCATATTGCAGTACGTTGATGCCAAAGAGCAAGGCTTAGTGGATAAAGTATATGTCACAGGCTGTCTGTCCCAGCGGTATAAAGATGACCTGGAACTTGAAATACCTCAGGTGGATGCCTTCTTCGGCACCAGGGATTTACCGGCATTGCTCAAGAAATTTAAAGCTGATTATAAACATGAGCTTGTTGGTGAAAGATTGCTAACCCACTCTTCCCACTATGCCTATATGAAGATATCGGAAGGTTGTGACCGTCCGTGTTCTTTCTGTGCTATTCCTATCATGAGGGGTGGACACGTATCAAGAACTATTGAGGACCTGGTGAAAGAGGCGGAGCATAAAGCAGCAAACGGAACCAGAGAACTGCTATTGATAGCGCAGGACTCAACTTATTACGGACTTGATATCTATAAGAAGCGGAGACTGGCAGATCTGATGCGATCGCTATCTGATGTGGATGGCATTGACTGGATCCGTTTGCACTACGCCTATCCTACCGGTTTTCCCATGGATGTGATAGAAGTGATGAAAGAGAGATCCAATATTTGCAACTATTTAGATATACCTTTACAGCATGGAAGTACTGATGTACTAAAAGCTATGCGTAGGGGAACTACCCGTGAAAAGCAGGAGGAGCTTATCCATTCTATCCGTGATGTACTTCCAGATATAGCTATCCGTACTACGCTGATTGCCGGACATCCAGGCGAAGGGGAGAAAGAATATCAGGAGATGGTGGACTTTGTAGAAAGGATGAAATTCGAAAGACTTGGTGTATTCACCTATAGCCATGAAGATAACACCCATGCCCATACTATGGATGACAGTACTCCTGAGGAAGTAAAGCAGGAAAGAGCCAATTACCTGATGGAAGTGCAGGAGCAGATCTCGTATGATCTCAACCAAGAAAAGATCGGCAAAACCTTCAAAGTGCTGGTTGATAAAAAAGAAAATGGGCAGTTTGTAGGCCGGACAGAATATGACTCTGTGGAAGTGGACAATGAGGTGCTGATAGATGCATCCAAACATTACTGCCGTATAGGTGATTTTGTGGAAGTGAAGATCACAGGGGCGACAGAATTTGATCTTTATGGGGAAGTGATAGGTTAAAATCATCACTCTTCGAAAAAATCCTGTCAGGTTTTTAAAACTTGACAGGATTTTTTTCGCTTTATATTTCGGAGTCTCCATGATTTTTTCTTCACTTCAATTTTTGTAATTTCGAATTCATCTTTTACCCATTTCAATGAAAATTCTTAATTATCCTTTACTTTTTCTGTTATTATTTATCAATCAATTTCAGGCATTTGGGCAGGACGAATTTATCGGGTGGTTTCTAACCTGGAAGGAAGATCCTACCAGTACAATGGTGGTTGACTGGCACAGCTTCGAAGAGTCGGGTCAGACGCTGATGGTTCGTAAAGAAGGGGAGCAGGAGTGGCAGGAAGAAAATAGCAATGTTCATGAATTTCCATTCACTTCCCCGCCGCGATGGATACATAGGGTAGAGTTAAAAGGTCTGGATCCGGACAGCAGGTATGATATAAGAATAGAAGGGCAAGAAAGAAAAATGTACTTCCGTACCATGCCCAGTGATTTGGGAGAGAAGTCCATCAGAATAGCAGTCGGAGGGGATACCATGCACGAAAAGAAAAATATGGAGCGCACTGGCAGACAGGCCATGAGCTTTGATCCGGACTTTGTCTTAATAGGGGGTGACCTAGCCTATGCAAATGGTAACCCTGAATCGGTAGATCGTTGGTATCAATGGTTTGAGGCTTATAATAATTCTCTCATAGCTGATGATGGCAGGATAGTACCCATGTTGGTGGCAATAGGAAACCATGAAGTACAGAAAGGATATTATACTAGCCATTCTGATTTTGAACCCACAGATGAGCATAGGGAGAGAATAGCACCATTCTTTTATAACCTTTTTGCATTTCCGTCACACCCAGGTTATGGGGTGTTGGATTTTGGAAAGTACCTAAGCCTTTTCCTATTGGATACGGACCATACGAATGCCATAGGAGGGGAACAAAAGGATTGGCTGGCCGAAAATCTGGAAAGCCGATCTGATGTCCTGCACCTGATCCCGATCTACCATATCCCCGGTTTTCCTTCAGTAAGGGATTATAATGGAGCAGGTGAGAGAAGAGTCAGAGAGCATTGGATTCCTTTGTTTGAGCAGCATGGTGTCCGACTGGCTTTTGAAAATCATGACCATGCCTATAAACGTACTTACCCCATATTAGAAGAAAAGGTAAATGAGCGGGGGATAGTATATGTCGGAGACGGTTCATGGGGCACTCGTCCAAGAGAAGTGCATTCTGCTCGGAATACCTGGTATCTAAATAAAGCACAGAGTATTAGGGCCTTTACCATACTTAGTCTTGAGGGGAGGGGGTATAGTCTTATTTCTGTTGATGAATATGGGAGGGTTATCGATGCCTACCCCAATAATCCACTTTACCTGAGAATGGAAGTCAAAGCAGAAATAGAAGATTAACAATGATCAATTGTCAACAATCAATGTTCAATTTATAAGGTTTCGGTCTTCGGTCTCCTGTCTTCCGTCCTTTTTCCTTATTTTTGTTCTCCTATATAAAAGCAGCATTTATGAAATTACTGGAAGTGACCAGTGAAGAGCATCAGAAAGAATTTATCCACATGGCTGTTCGTCTATATAAAGACGAACCCAACTGGATTCGACCACTTGATAAAGATATCGAAGGACTCTTTCATCCTGAAAGTAATAAACTGTACCGGCAGGGTGCTAAGGCAAAAAGGTGGCTGCTCCAGGATAAAGCTGGCAAAACCATAGGCAGGGTAGCTGCTTTTATCAATCCCAAAATGAAAGAAAAGCAGCCAACCGGAGGCCTTGGCTTTTTTGAATGCATTAATGATCAGAAAGCTGCTTTTTTGCTGTTCGATACCGCAAAAGCCTGGCTGGAAAATGAAGGAATGGAAGCCATGGATGGGCCTATCAATTTTGGAGAAAGAGATAAATGGTGGGGCCTATTGGTAGATGGATTTACGCCTCCTAACTATAACATGACCTGGAATTTTGCTTATTATAAAGATTTATTCGAAGCCTATGGGTTTAAGCTATACTTCAAGCAATATACTTATATGAGGCCTGTCAAGGGAAATGGTTTTGATCAGAAAATGATAGACCGGGCCAATAAAATTACAGGTGACCAGGATTTTACCTTTAGGCATATTAAAAAAAGTGAAATCCTCAAAGAGGCTCCTGAGTTTTTTATGACGGTTTATAACAAAGCTTGGGCACGGCACATGGGCAAATCACTCACCATAAAAGAAACCACACTCATGTTTGCCAAAATGAAACCCATCATAGATGTTCGTTTGATATATTTTGGTTTTTATAAAGGTGAACCTATCTCCTTTTTTATAAATATTCCAGAGATCAACCAGCTATTCCAATATGTGAACGGTAAGATGGATCTGATAGGTAAACTCAAGTTTATCTGGAATAAAACCTTTAACCCTCCAAATAAAATGCTTGGATTAGTATTTGGGGTAGTGCCTGAATTCCAGGGAAAGGGAATCGAGAGTGCTATGGTATTGGAATATAATAGAACGCTTGCTAGTACTTCTAGTTTTACATATAAGACCATAGAGATGAACTGGATCGGCGACTTCAATCCCAAGATGATGCGTGTATGCGAGCAAATACATGCTAGAATCTACAAAACCCACCACACCTACCGGTATCTCTTCGACAGGGAAAAGCCCTTCGAAAGACATCCGATATTTGAATAAAACAATATTTAGCCACAGAAGAACACAGTGTATGGCGCTAACTGTCCCGTCAACGGAAGAGTTTCACAAAGGTTTTTTAGATAAATTAGAGGTAGGCATTAACCTACTATATGCCAATTAACTAATAAACTTATCCATGGTGTATGATCAATTAACTATTAACCATTAATCCCATTCAGTTAACTAGGGGTTATAGGCTAATTAAATAATCCACTAATTTAACTGGTCTAACTTATCCCAATAATCAACTAATCCCTAAAATACTAAAATTATAATATGAAAAAATACGACGTAACAGGCATAGGTAATGCCTTGGTAGATATTGAATTTATGGTTTCTGATCAGTTCTTTTTGGACAACGGCGTGGAGAAAGGCGTAATGACGCTTGTAGATGAAGACCGCCAAAATGCTCTGATGGGTGTAATCAATACAGCAGAAGCAAAAAAGCAATGCGGTGGATCAGCAGCCAATACGGTAATAGCGGTAAGCCAGTTTGGCGGTAAATCATATTACAGCTGTAAAGTGGCCGATGATGAACTTGGCCACTTCTTTATGAATGACATGAAGGATTCAGGAGTGGACAATAATCTCAATCCTGACAAACTGCAATCAGGCATTACCGGAAAATGTTTAGTAATGGTGACTGAAGATGCAGAAAGAACGATGAATACATTTTTGGGCATCACGCAGACCTATTCGGTAGCAGATGTAAATGAGAGTGCGATCAAGGATTCCAAATATCTATACATAGAAGGTTATCTCGTCACTTCCGATAATGGCAAGGCAGCAATGCTTCAGGCTAAAAAAGTAGCCGAGGATAACGGTGTTAAAGTGGCTATGACATTTTCCGACCCTGCTATGGTCAAGTATTTCAAAGCCAACTTCGATGACGTTATTGGCCACAGTGTGGACATGCTATTTGCCAATGAGGAAGAGGCGATGATCTATACTGGTAAAGATAATTTGATGGATGCCAGGGAAGAGTTGAAGAAAGCCGCCAAACATTTCTGTATTACGCAAGGGAAAAACGGTGCCATGATTTGGGATGGAGATACATTTATTGATATAGAACCATATAAAACACGGGCTGTTGACAGCAACGGTGCTGGAGATATGTTTGCGGGTGCTTTCATGTATGGCATCACGAATGGGCACAGCTATGCATCCAGTGGTAAATTGGCCTCTATGGCAAGCTCAAAAATTGTCAGTCAGTTTGGACCAAGACTTACCTGGCCAGAGGCGAAGGAGATATTGGGGAGGTTAAATCCTTGAGAAAAGTTAAATTTTAATTTAAAAATCCTTTCTAGGTCTTGATAGACTTGGAAAGGATTTTTCATTATGGGGTTTATCATAAAAAAAGTCTAGTTTCAAAATTAGCAGGAGTTTTTAGCGCCAATTTTATATAACGTTTAACAGTTAATTTTTCTAAAATGAGCCTATAGACTTTTGGAGGTTTGCCTATTTTTTATAGTTGGAATTAATATGGTCTTTCTATGCCTATTAAAAGTAAACATAAGAAAATAAGTCTATTATTGGGAAACACTCTGTCATTTTAGTAACAACGAAATAGTAATTCCTCAGATTATCATTTGTGACCACTATCAGTTTAGGGAATACTTATAAATTGAATAAAAGATTCTTTTAAAATATTTTATTTGTAAATAATAAGAATCAAACTTACCAGAAGAATATCAATTGGTCAAAAAATTATTCTTTATGCTAAATATGGATGATAAATTTAATATTTCTGTAAATAAATTGATCTCTTGCCACAATATATAAATTTTTTTATACCTGAATTATCACTATCATTGGAAGGGATTATCCGTTAAACATAATATAGACGAAATACTTAAACAACTTGAGATGAATAGATTAAGCCTGCTCCGGAATTTGTTATTCTTCTTTACTATTTTGATAATATTTATGTTTTCCATTTCTCTAATTAATGATGAGAAAATGGGCAATGACCCAAATGTAGAGGCTGTAAATGTAGATCAGAATAAGGTGCCTAGGATGTTTGAACATAATCATTAATCCTATTGAATGGGAGGGTACAATGGGTTTTAATTTCAACATTTTTTCATAATATTACTTTATTCTTTTAAATATACCCTCCTTAGTACATGGACAATAACATTTTCCAAGATTTAATCTCATTCGTCAAGAGGCCCCAAATCATCCGTGTAGCAGCACCATTGTCTGTCTCCAATTTTTTTCTACTTCTGATGATCACTTTTGGTCTGGTTATACCATATGCATTCCTTCTTGAATTTATGGGGGTAGGGGAATTTGACAATATCATTCAGGAAATGTTGAGAAATCAGAAAGCCTTGGTTTTAGTGTTAGTTATCATTTTAGCACCATTGCTTGAAGAAACCATATTCCGGTACCATCTTACTTTACAAAAGAAGGCAATTATTTGGAGTTTGATAGTATCTGTTTTTATGATTTCACAACTATGGATTATAGCTGTAGGTTTGATGGTATATCTTTTAATACTTTTGGTTCTAGTAATTAGAAAAAATCCACCCTCGCTCCATATGGTAGTGTATATATCTGCTTTCTTTTTTGGCATTGTACACTTGGGGAATTATAGGGATTTTGATTTCCTTGGTAATTTCTATTGGATACCATTTTTGGTTTTGATCCAGTTTGGACTTGGGCTGCTGCTTAGTTTTATTAGATTACAT
>DATHVH010000389.1:0-8435 GCA_035461405.1 Anditalea sp. | reverse complement strand
TTATTTTTAGATTATTAATCAGTTATATTCAGCACATTGAAAAGGGTTACTAATAAAATGTATCTGCGATTCATAAAAGATTGGATTTACCATTTGACTTAAAGCAATCAATTACCTAACAGAAATTTATTTAATAGATCTCTATATGGGATTGGATTATATACAATAGGCTGCCCTCCTATTCAGGTGACAGCCATTGAAAAGTCCTTTTGATAAAGAAAAACACTTTATAGAACCTATTGATTTGGACTAATTTCTCTGAAAAAATATCAAGTTAAATTATTTGGAAAAGATATTTTTATCCCACTTACGGAATTCATAATATTTCCTTTTTGGCTCACCCGTCCAGCCGTTTACGCCAATTTTTCTTGGCAAATAATAAGCATGTATATATAACACGGGTAAAACAAAACAGGCCAAAACTGAAAGGGCAATTCCTCTGCCAAAATAATGGGAGATGCCGCATATGATTAATAGCATCAACAGATATTTACTGACCCGTCGAATCTTAGGAGTCCTCTCTTCAAAATGGCCCAAAAGGATATTTCCTAATGCAAAAATGATACTCACTATTCCCACTTCCATCCAGAGTGAATCAGTCTCCCACATCCCCATTCATTTAAATTAACTACAAAATCCTTTCTATAGTAATTAGTTAATGTTCATCGCTTGTTATTTCTTAAGGATATCCATCTCAAATTTCATGATCGTGGAATCTTTGGCCATAATGCCAAAAAAGGACTTGTCAAGATTGGTAGCAAAGCTGCCTCCAGGAGCATTGCCCAGAAACATATTTTTCTTAGCGCTGGACACGAACATACCAGTAGTGCCATCTTCAAGCAGTCCCAAGACCAGTCCTTCTGTACCATGGTCAGTATCAAGTCCCAGCACTACTCTGTTTTTCCCTTCCACATTCAACACACCATATGCGCTTCTTTCAAAACCCTGCTCATCATTCAATAGTAAACCTGTACTTGCCCCCATTCTTTGGCCTATATTTGGGTCAGGTATAGTATTGCCTAAAGCCACCCTGTCAAAACCGTTCTCGTCAAGGATGACTATACCATTTGCGGTGTGATCAAGCTGATTATACCAAGATTCAAACTGCTCATCGTAATCGCCCGCCCAGGCCTTTCTTGCTTTTTCTATATTAGTCCTGACGCGAGTTTTAGATTGTGGAATAGGTGCCCCAATCAATATCCGGTCATTGCCAAATTGGTCCACAATGATGATCCCCTGTGTCTTGATGATATTTGGATCTTTTGGTCCAAAGCCGAAGGCAACCACTAAAAGTAGAATAGTGGCAAAAACCAAAGTGAATATCCTTTGTATAATAAACTGTTCTTCAAGTTTTTTGAGTTTCTCTTCCATGATATATAAAGTTGATAGATGTAGGTAGTTCTATAGCTCTAACCTGCTTAAAAGTTTTAAAATAAAGTTAGGGCAAGATTGTCTTTACTTTTTAAGTTAGTCTTATAAGAAGGAGATGGATAATGTTGACCATAAGTTGCATGGTCATAAAAAATCCTCCTACCATAAGAAGGATTCATAAGAATAAAAAAAAGAAATTTTAGACAACCACCGCAGCTTCTGTATCCACCACCTTTATCCTACGTATAAGGGGGATACAAAGTAAACTTATAACTATAGCAGCATAACCTACCAATTCAAAATTCAGTAATACCCCGTCTGTACCCTCCACCAGCACCATGCCCGCTATATATGAAGCAAAACCAGCGCTTAACTGCTGTACAGCCGAATTAAAGCTTAAAAAGCTACCTCTGTTTTCAGGTTTTGCAGTACCTGTGATCAGTGCTGCGGCTGGTACCATCCGACCGTTTGATGTCACAAAAAACATCGTAGAGATGAGCAGGGCATAAATTATAGGAGTAACACCTAGATTAGTGATCACTGCTATAGGAATAACATTTAAACTCATAAAAACGGTAAACACTTTAATCTTGCCATACTTATCAGTTAGCTTTCCAACCCAAGGGGAGGTGAATATGGTAAAAAAGCCTCCTGCCATATAAATATACGTCAGCTGCATCTCCGAAAAACCAACGTTGGAAACCATATAGGGGCTCAAAAATGGGATAATCATAAACTGTCCCAGCATCATCATGATGGTCAGCGTAATGGCCCTCATCTGATTGGAATTACCGGTCACCCGCCGAAGGACCTGTATCGGAGACGGTTTTAACCTGCCGGTTTCTATATGTGAAGTAATACTCGGAACAAATTTATAGATCAAAAACAAGATGACTACTGACAATACAGCCAAAAAGAAAAACGGTGCGTGCCAATTGGAAAGGCTAGCTATAAACAATCCAAACGGCACTCCTACGACCGAGGCTACAGAAAATGCCGCCATTACCAGACCCATGGCCCTACCTCTTCTTTCGTCGGGAATAGCATCTCCTACTATGGCCAAGATCAGTGCAGAGGTAAGTCCTCCAAATAACCCTGAAATTATCCTAGCGGTAAGCAGAAATACATAATTTGGTGAAAAGGCACATGCAAGTGTTCCCAGAAAAAAGCCAAGAAATACCCATAAAAGTATTTTCCTCCTGTCGTATTTATCCAAGATAAATGCTCCAAGAAAACTGCTGATTCCAGCGCTAAATGTGTAGGAAGATACCAATAGTGCAAACTCCTGCGGAGAAATCTCAAAAATCCTCATCAGCTGGGGCCCCAGCGGCATCAATATCATAAAATCTACGATATGTGTAAAATTTATGGCCGCCAATGTCCATAGTAAAAGTTTTTCTTTGTTCATCACATCAAAATCTTCTCAGGTAAACTCGCGATCTTGTTGATTAGTTCTAATAAAAAACATATTTCCACTGACTAGAGCCAAGCGTGGTGTCGAAAGGTATTTTTTTTTACCTCCGTCCCCTTGAGCTTATCAAAAGGTATCACGAAGTATAGCAAAAATATGAAGCTGATTGAATGTTTAATAGCGGCACAGAGAGTGGGAAACCATCCTTGAGCTTGCTGGAAGATTATACGTCATCTTCCCCTATCAGCAAACCTATTAGCATATTAAGGAGATTCTTTGTAACAACAGATTATGTTTTTCAGAAAATACCCCCCAAGGGGTATTGATATAACCATTGTTTGATTTTAATATTACTGAAATTTTTAAAGAGATGTGCTTAATGCCTTTTCTCAAAAATGTAATGACTCAATTTTTGTAGCATATCAACCCACATTTACTACCGACCATGAAGAATTTTACACTTACTTGTATCTTTTTATTCATCATATTCACATCTTCAGCCCAACATTCATTTATAGGTATTCAGAATAATCCACGGAGGGGAATGCTTCATGTGGTGATGAACCCGGCAGAAATAAACAACCTTCATAAAAAAGTAGAGGTTAATTTCTTATCGGTGGGCGGATCACTCAGTAATAATAAGCTTACTTTCGAAGATGTTCTTAATGGTGATGATATTTTAGACATGGCCCTGGAGCGAAGAGACGGTCCTCTTAATTTGAGGTCTGAAGTTCAGGTACTAGGACCATCCTTTGGATTTAATGCCAAAAAATGGGCTTTTGGATTTACTTCACAGGTTTTTGTTAAAGCCGACATTTTAGATCTCAATACAGACCTAGGCAGGGCTTTGTCTTCTGACAATTCTATTAACCGATCCTATGATGTGGATCTTCGATCACCTGTAAATCAAAGGGTCAATGGTGCTGGATGGCTTGAACTGGGGCTCACTGCTGGGCGAGAAGTGGTACACACCAAAAAACATCATTTAAGCGCTGGCACTACTTTAAAGTTTTTAATTCCTGCTGTATATGTCAACTTAGGAATGAATAATCTACGGGGCACCTTAACTGAAAATGATGGAGAATATAGCCTGTCAAATGCAACTGGTGAGATAAATATCAATTATCCTCAGGGATATGCCAATGATGATTTTTTCGATCTTACACCGAGGGATTTTAATTTAAGCAATATTTCCGGAATGGCGCTGGACTTTGGACTAGCCCATCAGCTAAAAAATAAGGCTGGCGCTTCCATATTAAGTTCGGGCATATCGGTGAGAAATTTAGGCAGCTTTAATATAGCTTCGGGACAGACAAATAATACTTATTCAATGAATATTCCTGCTGGGGAATCCTTTAGACTTGATCTCTTGGATGGCGAATTGGATGAAATTGAGGAACAACTCTTGGCAAGCGGGTATTTTTCAAGATCAAGAGGAGAAGGGGATTTTAAGGCAAATATACCGACCATCATTTCTGTTTATACAGATTTTAGGGTAGGTAGTAGTTTATACCTTGGGTTATATGGACAGCGGCGAGTTTCTAATAATCATAATAACAACCAGATTGCCTCTCAAAATGTACTGTCCATCACACCAAGAATTGTTTTGGGTAAATTAGAGATCTATTCTCCCTGGGCCAGGTATGAAGTATCAGGAATCACAGGGGGACTGGGACTGCGTATGGGTGGATTTTTTGTAGGTAGCCAATCTTTAATATCCGGGTAGTTATTAAATGAAGGAATGATGGCTGATGTTCATGCCGGATTAAGCTGGGGCTTTGGAAGAAAAACACCTAAAAAGAAAAAGAGGATAGTAGAGGAGCAGACCTTGGAGGATTTTCCTCAGCCAGTAGATTAGATAGATTTTTCAAAAAAACTGAAGACATTATATTATATGATTGATCTTCAATTTCATTTAGAGAATGGACTATCGTGGGCCAAAATTAAATTTTACCCATTTCTATTGCCAATGATCTGTCATTTATAATTATAGATATAGTATGAAAATTTATTATGTTTGATATAAGCTTTAGTCTTATAAATAAGACATAAAAATTTACTATTGGTGGACCGTAGACAGTTGGCGATCCTACCTTGCCGGATTTCGGTTTTCTATAGCTCCCCCTTCCTAATCTCGGACTGTCTCATGGGCATGGCATCTATGGTCCCGAATATAAGGTCCCAATCCAAGGCTGTTTCTTTCTTTAATTTGACTCCACCATCCAGGCCTATAAGGACAAACATATCACCCTTATAACCCATCCGATATTTATTTTCAGTCTGTTTGAGATAAGTTGGGGAAAATGAAATATCTATATTCGAGACTACACTATCAGCAAAAATAAAATAGGCTATTTTCCTTTCCTCAATCTTTTGATGAAGGCTGTCTGTAAAAATTAATTTGTTTTTTCCTTCTTCAGGGAAATATAATACCACCCTATTTTTCCATTGTAAATCCTGTATAGTCATCTGCTTATCTTGAAATAGAGAAATGATGATGAAAAAAGTTATCAATGCTTTCATAATATTAAAAACCATAGAGTTTCACATTTGTTTGAACAACACTATGCAGTAGTTTAATGGTTTATATAATGAAAATGATAATATCAACATTTTTTTCATTCACATTATGCCATATTCCGACAAAGTGAATTTTTAGAAATTTTATATACCAGCTGTACTAATCCCGAATCATAGCTTTTCGATTCTATTAACTTGAGATCTACACCTTGTATTTGGTCTCCAAATAATCTAATACCATTTCCTACTATCATAGGTACTATTGTAATGATCAACTCGTCCAAAAGATCATCTCTTAACATCATTCTCACTATTTCAGCGCCTCCATCTACCAATATATCCTTACCTCCCTTCATTTGGAGTTTATTTACCAATTCTTTGGGATCATCTGCATAGAATCTTATCCTCCCCTCCCGCTGTCTCATTTCTCTGGTGATGATATAGGTATCTTTATCAATATAAGGGACTTTATCTACCTGTGATTTTATATTTTCATAAGTCCTTCGTCCCATGATAACCGTATCCACCCTCTCGCTGACTTCAGTATATCCCCATTCCTTCCAGTCTTTGTTTATCTTTTCAAATAAAGGAAGTGTTTCACTAGGTCTTACAATAAAGCCATCCAAACTACAGCAATTATATAGAATTAATTTTTTTCATTTTTGATCTTTTAACACTCTCAAAAAAGCCTCTATTGAGTAGTCTCTAGCTACAGTGACTACTCAAAAGAGGACTTTATAAATTAACTTTTATTGAATTCTGAGTACATTACCCAGTCCGACTGTTTCATATGTATTGGCAGTTTCAACATCAGCATTAATAGTAGCCCCAAATTTAGACTCTACTGCTACTGCCCATCCTGCCCCTTTGCTAATGTTGGAATGGGTCATGGTAAGGTGCCCAGAAGGAAATACAGCAATGTTTGTTAAGATGGATCCGTTTACAAAACCACCCATAGCTTTGCTGCCACCTCCTGATACATCGACATATCGAAAAGTATTCTTTATACTCTTTGTTTTGATCAGGATTCCTTGCCAGAATCCTGCCTGATCTGTTGCACCTTTAATCTCTATTCGATCATTGACTGTTCCGATAGCCTGTAAGTATCCATCACTCCTTACATCTAAAAATGCATTTGACCCCAATTCTAATTTCACTCCCGGTTCTAGTTTCAGCCCTTTTAGTATCTGCATTCCTTTGGGTAAGTAATATTTAACCTGTCCTCCCAATGGGCTCCAAACTGACTCAAGAATCATGTTCCCTTCAAAAATTTCAACTGAATTTTTAAGGTTATTGGAAGTCTGAATATTTTTACCTTGAAGATTCCCCACTCCTGAAATAGGGAGAGCCATGACATAGTTTTTTATTCCTGAAAAGGTGAGATGATCAAACTCACCGATCATTCCTGCAGGGTGGACATATACACCATATCCGTCACTGCCCTGGATTTTCACATGCTTAAGATGAATCTGATGACCTACCGTATTACTTATACCAATAGCAGCGCTCTTATCTACACCATATCCCTCTTGTCCATTGCCCGCATTATTTAGCTCTACCCACTCTAGTCTATTGCTGGTACTACTCGAACTGACCACCAAACCTCCCCATCTGGCTTCACCGCCAGAGAGCACATCGAAGATAATTTGCTCCTCGATGCTTCCTTTTGCATACAATGATCCATTTCCAAATATCCTTATAAACTTATCGGGAGACACAGCTATCCTAACTCCTTTTTCGATTTTCAGTGCTGATCTAACTACTAGGTTTTCTTTGATATTATAACTAACATTATTACTTAGCTTTTTCCAAACCAATTCATTTTCGGATTCCAGATCATCACCCAATAGCTCTACATAATTCACTGAAGCATCTTGGGCTACTATTTCAGTTTCCGAATCCAATTTATGGGCTTCTCTTACCGGCAAGCTGATATTTATACCATCGTTGTGTCTAAAAATATTTTGCCCGAAATCAATGGATCCCATATTCCGAACCATCAATCCATTACCTTTTCCATGCTGGATAGTGGTATGCGTCATTTTCACATAGCCTAATTCGGATACTCCTACACTGGTGGCTTGAGGTATGGTGTAAATCACATTGCTACCTGCGTAATTTACTTCCGCATGTAATAATTCATTCGCTGGATTTTTATTTCCAAACACCAGCCCGGACCAATATCCTTTCACTGCTTGTTTTCCAGTAAAGATGATTTTTTTATCTGCTGTTCCTTGAGCGATAAGGGCGCCAGAATTGTTTACCACCATACCCTTTTTTTCCTCAAAGGCTATCACCACTCCAGGCATTATGGTAAGTTTAGCCTTCACTCCAATATCGGCAGTGACTATATAATCCGGTAGCAAGGGGTCATCTATAATGTCTTCCAATACCCTATCCTGAAGGATATCCTGGTTTAATATCACAGCTACTGGAGCACTGGCCGGTACAGCGGTGATTTTAACCAAAGCCTTGCTCTCTCCAGACTCATTTTGGATTTTTAGCTCTATTTCATAGATGCCTAATTGATCGGGTGTAAATACTGACTTCTCTTCAGTAGGGACAGTTAAAGTGGCAGAACTACCGGCTGGTTTGGTTTTCATAGTCCAGTGATAGGTAAATGGCTTATTGTTACCATCCCTTGATCCGGATCCATCCACCTGAACGGGACTTCCCAATGGCATTTCTCTATCAGTACCTGCATTTGCCACTAGTTTATTGTCAATCCTGGGCGTCAAATCTTCCTTATCGCAAGCGGTTAACAGTAAAACCCACATGCTTGCCAGAAATATTTTTTTTAATGTTTTCATTTTTGATATAGTTTAAAAATTAGATTTGTTTGAATAGGAGATGGAGCAATCCATTAAAAAGTTGCAAGGGGAAATTGTATAAAGGCTAAAACCACATTAATATGTGAGGATCACATATCAATAAACACTGGTATCATTATTAATTAGAAAATAGATTGTGAATGAATTTCTGTTTCAAGTTTCACAATATTCAATGTGTTTTCAGAAGGTGTTTTTTTAATATAGATTATGGAATTAGGGAATATCCGATATACCTAAACACATAAGATTATAAAAAAAAGCGGACTCTTAAGTCCGCTTTGTAATCTAAATTTTAACCTTAA
>DATHVH010000388.1:0-17391 GCA_035461405.1 Anditalea sp. | reverse complement strand
AGAAACGAAATATTGTCCGTAGCGGACGGAGTAAACGAATTTTTCGCGGGAGGTTCGAGGTTTGGCAATATCTCCATTAACCGGGTAGGGCATCCGATAGGATCATTCTTCGGATACCAGGTTCAGGGAATATTCCAGTCCAATGAGGAAATAGCCAATGCCGCCTCACAGGACGGTGCAGCTCCCGGGAGATTTAGATTTGCTGATTTGAATGGAGATGGAGCTATTTCTCCAGCAGACAGAACGGTTTTGGGCAGTCCCATTCCTGATTTTACGGCAGGTTTGAATATTTCCCTTGCTGTGCGGAACTGGGATTTCACGGCGTTTCTATTTGCTTCGGTCGGGAATGACATATACAACTATACCAAATGGTGGACCGATTTTGCGCCATCATTTGCAGGGGGCAAGAGCCGCGATCTGCTGTATAACAGTTGGCTGCCTGAAAGACCAAATGCCACTACTCCTATAGCCGAGCCGATCAGTAACTTCAGTACCAATACCCAGTCCTCCTCTTACTATATAGAGGACGGATCCTTCCTGAGGGCCAGAAATATTCAACTGGGCTATACCTTCCCCACCAGAGTGTCCAGTAGGCTGAAAATGGACAGGTTAAGGATTTATGCCCAGGGTGTAAATTTATTTACTCTTACGGGGTATTCCGGCCTTGATCCGGAACTGCAGCCCCAGAACGTAACAGCAGGTACAGCTGATAGGGCGATGGGTATCGATTATGGTAACTATCCAGTGGTAAGACAGATCATTTTTGGGGTAAACGTAGGGTTTTAATTAGACTAATATTTGAATTATTATGAAAAAATATATAAATAAATTTTCAATAGGAATGGTGACAGTGATGGGTATGTCACTATTTTCCTGCGGGGATGATTTTCTCAGGGAGGCTGCCCGGGGTGCACTGGATGAAAATGTATTAGCCACAGAAGCTGGAGCAAATACGCTTCTGATAGGCGCCTACGCGATGGTCGATGGATCTTCGGAAGGCATCACCGACTGGGCAGGAGCTGGCTCCAATTGGGTTTTCGGAAGTATAGCGGGCGGTGAAGCCAATAAGGGTTCCGATGCTGGAGATCAGCCGCCGCTCAATGCTATCCAGACGTATACAGCAGATGCTGCCAATGATTACTTTAATGCAAAATGGAGGGTGATCTATGAGGGGATATCCCGGGCCAACTCAGTACTGAGAATTATACCGAACATCCCCAATCCCACTCCGGAGGTAATCACACGGATTAGCGGTGAAGCCCGTGCTCTCAGAGGACACTATCATTTTGAGGCTAAGAGAATGTGGAATAATGTTCCTTATCTGGATGAAAACACGACGGATTATTATGTACCAAATGACCGGAATATCTGGCCGGAAATAGAGGCTGATTTGAGGTTTGCCTATGAAAACCTTCCGGCTTTGATGCCAGAGATCGGCAGGATAAACAAGTGGGTGGCCGGAGCGATGTTGGCCAAGGCATTGATGTACCAGGAAAAATATTCGGAAGCAAAGCCGATCGTAGAGGCTATCATAGCAGAAGGGGTAAAACCGAACGGAGTCAAGTTTGCCCTGCTGCCCAATTACCGGGATATTTTTGATGCCGAGTATGGAAATGCTGCCGAATCCGTATTTGCCTGGCAGTATTCTGTAAATGACGGATCCCAAGGCTGGAATGCCGGTATGGGGGAAGTGCTGAACTTCCCGTACCTGGCAGGAGGCAGTCCCGGAGGATGCTGTGGGTTTTTCCAGCCAAGCCAGCATTTTGTGAATTCGTTTAGGACCACAGCCACCGGGCTTCCGCTTTGGGATGGCTCCTATAACTCTCCGGCCCATGAAGTGAGAAGCGATGATGGGTTATTGGAAAGTGATCCGTTTACGCCCGATCAAGGCCCATTGGACCCTAGATTGGACTGGTCAGTAGGCAGGAGAGGGATTCCTTACTTGGATTGGGGCATATACTCCGGTCGCCGATGGGTAAGGGACCAAGATTATGGTGGACCATATTCGGTGAAAAAGCAAGTGTATAGAAGAGAGCAGGAAGGCAGCCTTACAGAAGTGGGCAACTGGACCAGCGGGTGGACTGCCAATAACTATCAGTATATCCGTTTTGCAGAGGTTATATTATGGGCTGCTGAAATAGAAATAGAAGTGGGGAGTGTGGATATGGCAAGACAATATATCAACCGTGTACGTGCCAGAGCCAGAGATGGTGCCAGGGTGACTATGCCCAATGGATCTCCTGCGGCTAATTATGTGATTGAAGAATACCCTGCAGGTGCAGCACCGTTTGATTCACAGGCAAATGCCAGATTAGCCCTGCAGGTGGAAAGGAAACTTGAACTGGGAATGGAAGGCCATAGATTTTTTGATCTGGTGAGATGGGGTATAGCCAAACCATATATTGATAGTTTCCTAGGATATGAAGGGTCTAAGAGGCCTGCTGTATATGGTGGTGCCAGTTTTGACCAGCATAACATTTATTATCCTATTCCACTCCGTCAAATTGATCTAATGAGGGGGGTACTCCAGCAGAACCCTGGATATTGATTATAATTAAGGAATAGTAAAGGGAGGGTTTCTTATTGAGACCCTCCTTTTGTTTATTTAGGTTTTTACAAATCTGTTATTATTAGTGGAGTTAAATTAAATGTATAAGTATATTTATTTACTATATTCCGCTAAATTACTTGCTCAATTATTAGTAGATTACCATGTCACGATTAACCCAAAAGGCTTACTTTTTTCTATTTCTTATCATTCTTTTCTCCTGTAAGCAGGAAGAAAACTTGTCCCTATTTAAATCAATACCTTCTTCTACCTCAGGCATTACTTTTAATAACCAAATCACCGAATCAGATACCTTCAATATACTTACAGACGAATATATATTTAACGGCGGTGGAGTAGCTGTAGGAGATTTTAATAATGATGGACTCCCGGACCTTTTTTTTACCGGTAATCAAGTAGGGAACAAACTATATTTGAACGAAGGCAATCTTAAATTCAGAGATGTATCTGCCCACTCAGGAGTAGAAGCATTGGATATATGGAGTACCGGAGTGGCAGTTGTGGATATCAATGGTGATGGGCTGCTCGATTTGTATGTAACGGCTACTATGTATAAGGATGCTGCAAGGAGGGCCAATATGCTTTTTGTTAACCAAGGTCTAAATGACGAAGGTATCCCTGAATTTAAAGAAGAAGCTGCCCAATATGGTATAGCTGATACTGGTTTTAGTATGTCCGCCACCTTCTTTGATTATAATAACGATGGTTTTTTGGATTTGTATGTTTTAAATAATGTTCAGAGCAATACTGTTCCTGGGACTTTTAGGGAAAAAATAACAGATGGATCTTCTGTAAATCAGGACCAACTTTATAAAAATAATGGTGACGGTACTTTTACAAACGTTAGTAAAGAAGCGGGAATAACTATCGAAGGTTTTGGTCTGGGGCTGGCTATAGCTGATTTTAATAATGATGGATGGTCGGATATATATGTGGGGAATGATTATCTGGCGAATGACCTACTGTATATAAATAATCAGGATGGTACTTTTACAAATGAGATTGCAGACAGACTGCGGCATCAGAGTCTGTTCTCCATGGGGGTAGATGTATCAGATTTTAATAATGATGGGCTGGTGGATATCATAACCTTAGACATGCTGGCGGAAACAAATTACCGCAAAAAAACCACCATTAGTAAAAATCTATATCAAACATTTATAAATAATGAGATTTTTGGTTTTGAATATCAGCATGTTAGGAATATGCTGCAGTTAAATAATGGAGAAGGTGTTCCGTTCAGCGAAATTGGATTTATGGGGGGGGTGTACCAGACGGACTGGAGCTGGTCCCCGCTTTTCGCAGATCTGGATAATAGTGGTTACCGGGACTTATTGATCACAAATGGTTTTCCAAGGGATATAACAGATAAGGATTTTGCTAATTACCGGAAAGATGTCGGCAACGTAGCAGGGATACCACATTTACTCTCTGTTATACCTGTGGTTAAAATTCCAAATTACGGTTTTAAAAACAATGGTGACCTTACATTTACTGATTTCAGTAAAGAGTGGGGGCTTGAGATCCCTTCTTTTTCCAATGGGGCTGTTTTTGTAGATCTTGATAATGATGGGGATTTGGATTATGTGGTGAACAATATTAATGATGTAGCTTTCCTATTTGAGAATACTACTAATACTCCAGAAAAAACAAACAGTAATTTTCTAAGAATCAAGTTAAAGGGTCCGGAGAATAATCCGCTAGGCATAGGTGCGAAAATTTCCATTGAATATGGTGATGAGCATATGCAATTTTATGAACAATATCTTTCCCGGGGATATCTATCCTCCGTTGATGATATTATCCATTTTGGTTTAGGAAAAAATGAGCTGGTGGAATCTATTAAGGTCCTATGGCAGGATGGGAAGATGCAGGAATTTACAAATATAACTTCAAATCAGATACTAGAGGTAGACTATTTCTTAGCTAAGCCGATTACTCCAGAGTTACTAATATTTCCTTTTGCTCCTGCTAGAGTGAATCCTACTTTTATAGCTACACCAATGCTATTAAATGTACCATTTATCCATGAAGAAGATGATAAAATTGATTTTAACCTTCAGCGGACCATTCCACATAAAGTAACCCAATATGGTCCTGGCATTGCCGTGGGGGATATAGATGGTGATGGATTGGAAGATTTTATTCTTTCCGGAGCTGCCAACTACGGCCCTGTAGCTTATTTGCAACAGAAGGATGGATCATTTTTGCGGAAACTGTCTCCACTTGGAGATATTAGTTTGCAGCAAGAGGATATGGGAATGCTATTGTTTGATATAGATAATGACGGAGACTTGGATTTGTATGTGGTCAGCGGTAGTATAGAACACGATCATGGTTCCCCTTTATACCAGGACAGATTATTTATTAACGATGGGAAAGGCAATTTTACTGAAAACAGCCAATTGCCAGAAACTATCTCCAGCGGCACTACTGTAAGGGCTGCAGATTTTAATAGGGATGGGTATTTGGATCTTTTTATAGGAGGCCGGACAGTACCTGGTCAATATCCCTATGCAGATCGAAGCTTCCTATTGAAGAATGATAAAGGGGTTTTGACGGATGTAACTGATGAAGTGGCTCCGGGTTTAAGAAATATAGGGATGGTCACGGATGCTTTATGGACTGATTTTGATAACGACGGTAAAGTAGATCTGATGGTGGTAGGTGAATTTATGGCCATAACATTTTTTAGAAACGAAGGGTCTAAGCTTATAAAAGTAGGAGGGTCGGGTCTTGATCAATACACTGGATGGTGGAACAGTATTACAGCAGGGGATTTTAATAATAATGGACATACAGATTATATTGTAGGTAACCTAGGAAGGAATAATTACTATAATGTTTCTGCTGAAACGCCATTGACAGTAGTGGCAAAGGATTTTGATAACAATGGGAGTATAGATCCTATATTATTTGCCCATTATAAAAACAATGATGGAGAATATGAACCCTTTCCTGTCCACTTTTGGGATGACCTATATGGGCAAAGTGTAATGTTCAGAAGAAAATTTAAGGGTTATCATGACTATGCTTTTGCCAGCCAGCAAAACCTATTACTTCCCGAACAGCTTAATGATGCACTGACTTTGGAAGCTACTATGATGCATACCTCTTTTATAGAAAATCTTGGGAACGGAGAATTTAAAGTTCATCCATTGCCACTTGAAGCCCAGATAGCACCTGTAAACGGTATGCTCACCGAAGACGTAGATGGAGATGGAAATCTTGATATAATAATGGTGGGTAATGATTATGGAAATGAAATCTTCGCTGGAAGATATGATGCGTTTACCGGTTTGGTGATGAAGGGAGATGGCCAAGGGGGTTTTACTCCTATTAAATCATATGAAAGCGGCTTCTTAGTGCCGAAAGATGCCAAAGGCTTAACCAAACTCAACGGGGCCAACGATAAAGAAATCTACCTGGCAACTCAAAACAGGGGGGAATTAAAAGTTTTTTCAAAAGATGATGAAAATGGAAAATATAAATACTTTATACCTCATTCTATAGATCAATATATAGTATATAAGATGGCTAATGGCAGTGAAATAAAACAGGAACTTTATCATGGTAGTGGTTTTCTATCCCAATCCAGTAGAAAAGTAAAACTTCCTACAGAAGTGAAGGAAATTACAATAGTAAATTTTAAGGGGGAAAGTAGAATAGAGGTAGTTCAATAATTTATTTTTTCAAACGATTTATGCTGAAAAAATAAAATTGAGGAAGGTTTAAATGAAGTTCACTGTTGATCGTGGGCTATTGACGTTTATACCATATAGAATATCTATTTAAATTTTAAGCGTACATTTTGGATAAACCTGATAATTTTTTTTGGATTGAAATTTATTGATTCCTTGTATTCACCATTCCCAATTCTTTTTTAATGCGTGATGTATCTACTGCAAAGTAATTTTTAACGGCTTTCATTTGAAACTATATCTGCCTATTATCTCATACCTTGAGGGATATGTAGTTAAGGAAATTTATTTATTTAATTCCTTATAATTTAATATCCCATACTTTGGGTAAGCATTAAAATAATATAGTAATGACTTAATATTGTTTATGTATATTTCATATTAGTTAAACTAATTTTTATTGGTTAATAGCCTTTATTTAAAGATTTTCAGCAAAAAAAATTTTATTGTTTAATTTTTTTTAACTTTTTTTAAACAAAGATTATACTTTTTGCTTTTATAACTATTGAACACAATAAATATCAACATAAACAATAAAATCATGAAAACGCAGACCTTTAAAAAATTAATGCTGATTCCGGCTTTGGCATTTGGCCTGGTAGCCTGTAACACAGATGATACTCCTGAGCCAATTGCAGAAACAGATATAGTAGATGTAGTAGTGGCCAATGCGGACTTCAATACATTGGAAGCTGCTATCACTCAAGCAGGGCTAGTAGAAACATTGAAAAGTACTGGACCTTTTACAGTATTTGCCCCTACTGATAATGCGTTTGGAGACTTTCTAGGAGCAAACAACCTTACTGCCGATCAGCTATTGGCTAATCCTGCATTAGGAGACATTTTAACTTATCATGTGGTATCAGGATCTGTGACAGCATCTCAGGTATCCCCTGGTGCAGTACCAACGGTTAATACAGCAGATTTTTATGTAAGTGAAGATCCATCTGGCAACCTATGGATCAACGGTTCAGCTCAGATAATAGATACGGACATAAGTGCCTCTAATGGAGTAATACATGTATTGGATTATGTAATAGTACCACCTAGCCAAAGCATAGCTGAAATAGCAGTAGGTATGACCGAAGCAGCTGAGCCTCAATTTACGCAATTAGTTGGTGCCTTATCCAGAGCAGGTCTTGTAGATGCGGTGAGTGGTAATGATGGTGATTTGACAGTTTTTGCACCTACCGATGCCGCTTTTCAGGCTCTATATACAGCACTTGGTGTAAATGGATATGACGATATACCTTTAGAGACCTTAACTGCAGTACTTACTGCCCATGTGGTACCTGCCAGAGCATTTTCTCAGGACCTAAGACAAGATATGACATTAAATACGCTTAACCCAGATGCATCACTAAATGTCGACCTAGCTGGGCTAACAGTGGGAGGAGCTGCCCTTAATGCAGATCTATTGAATATTCATGCCACTAATGGAGTGATCCACGTATTGAACGAAGTTATAGTACCTTAAAAAATCCAATTTTTTAATTTATACAGTGTTCAGTAGTAAAGGCTGTCGGCTTAGGTCGGCAGCCTTTTGTGTTATGTGTAAACCTGACAGCTTTTCAAAACCTGTCAGGTTTACATTTAAACGAAAAAACCTTGACTATCTTTAGATAATCCAGGTTTGTGGAGCTGGCGAGATTCGAACTCGCGTCCAGATAGGGAAACACCGTACCGTCTACATGTTTAGTTACCTGTTAGGTTTTCGACACCGGACTGCTGGGCAACACACCTGTCCTAGTGCTTAGCTATTTTATTTCGCACCCATTTAATAGCATCATAGGCACTAGTCCTGCCTTATCGACACTCCATATACCGCCCCAACAAGACAAAAGGCAGCGGAATGTGGCCGGGGAACTCTATTGAGCTCAACCCTAACGCCCTATATTAATCCTGTAAAGGTATTAATTAGGCAGCCATGGCGTAATTAGATTCGCCAATTATAGTTCGTATGAATTATTCACAGGCGTACATACTCCACCTGACATGCGAGCCCAATCTTTACACCTACTGTCAAAACCGGTCAGCCCCATTTTCATTAGGATGACAAAGATAAGCTAAATTTTGTTCCAAAGGAAACGGTTATTTTTGACCTTATTAATTTATTGCATTGCTTAAGAATTCCCTATTACTAAGGTTTTCCCATCAGATTTTTTAAATTTGTGTCCCCAAACATAGAATTCTAACGTTTTGAAAAAATTCATACTATTGTTTCCTCTTTTGTTATCACTTTCATTTTTAACTGATGCACAGATTCTGAACATAGAGCGGCTCCGGATGGAGAAAGACACAGCTAAGACCTTTATGTTTAAGACTACCTTTGGGCTGAATGTATTTAACCGGAGTGCAGCAGTGGATGCCCCTGTAAATCTCTTTGGATATAATCTCGATGTCAATTCTATTTATTATCCACAGAAGCATGCTTATATTTTCGTTTCCAAATTTGACTACCTCCGGATCAATGAGAATGATTTCCTGAATTTTGGGTTCGTGCATGGAAGGATTAACTTTCTCAGGGAAAACAGGATGAATTATGAAACCTTTGTCCAGTATTCTTTTGACAATTTTAGAGGCTTGGATCCAAGGTGGATTGCCGGAGGAGCGGTTCGGTACAGTCTGGTTAGAAATGAAAGGGTCACATTCATCATAGGAATAGGAGGGATGTATGAACATGAACGCTGGCAGCATCCTCACACCGAAGAAATAGTAGAAGTAAATTTTATAAAAAGTTCAAATTACTTCTCCCTAAGGGCTACTATTAACGAATATGTGGATATCAACCTGGTAAATTACTATCAGCTGGGTTATGACAGATCTATAGAGCGGATAAGAAACCGGGTAAGTAGCTCTACGATCATCAACACCAAATTGACCAATAGATTATCCCTTACCAATTCTTTTGATTTGGCATATGAAGACAGACCTATAGTCCCTATTACGAATGTGATTTTCAACTTCCGTACAGGTCTGTCCATCGATTTTTAATCCTCCAATAAATCAAGGATTTATAGATAATCGGGAGATGAATTTAAAGGCTTAAGCTTCTCGTGTTAGAATATTTTTATATCTTGCGGTAATGGAAAATTTCGTAGTTTCAGCCAGAAAATATAGACCGTCCAACTTCAAAAGCGTGGTGGGACAGCAGCATATTACCACCACTTTAAAAAATGCGATCAAGAATAACCACTTGGCCCAGGCTTTTTTGTTTTGTGGTCCGCGAGGGGTAGGTAAGACTACCTGTGCTAGGATATTGGCAAAAACCATCAACTGCGAAAATCTAACTTCTGACTTTGAAGCATGTAATGAGTGCGATTCCTGTAAAGCTTTTAACCAGAACGCATCCTTTAATGTGCATGAGCTGGATGCCGCCTCTAACAACTCCGTCGATGATATCAGAAACCTGGTAGAACAGGTGCGCTATGCTCCCCAAAAAGGAAATTATAAAATCTATATCATAGATGAGGTTCACATGCTTTCGACTCAAGCATTTAATGCTTTTTTGAAAACTTTAGAAGAGCCTCCTAAATATGCCATCTTTATCTTGGCGACAACGGAAAAACATAAGATTATTCCTACCATCCTATCAAGGTGTCAGATATTTGACTTCAATAGGATACAGATAAAAGACATAGGAGATCACCTAAAATACATAGCATCAGAAGAGACTATAGAATATGAAGAAGAAGCGCTTCGACTAATTGCTACAAAAGCTGATGGAGCACTTCGTGACGCGCTTTCTATATTTGATCTGATTGTTACTTATTCTGCCGGGAATAAGCTCACCTATCATGAGACCATAGATAATCTTCATATTCTTGATTATGATTATTATTTTAAAGTGACTGATGCACTTCTAAATGAAAGTATTGGGGAAACCTTACTTATTTTTGATGAGATATTAAAAAAAGGTTTTGATGGGCATAATTTCATAGTAGGTCTAAGCGAACACTTTAGGAACTTGATGGTATGTAAGGATCCAGCTACTGTGGCACTACTACAGGTTTCAGAAAATGCCCAGGAGAGATATGTACAGCAATCTTCCAGTGCCAGCCTTTCTTTTATACTTTCAGCCCTGAATATTTGCAATCAGTGTGATATTCACTATAAATCCAGTAAAAGCCAACGGCTGCATGTGGAACTGGCATTAATGAAACTCGCTAAATTGCCCCAAGCTATTAACCTGGCTGCGCTTGCTCAAGAGGAATCAAAAAAAAAAGACTGAGGAAATCAGAAGCACCTGAGCAAAAAGAAACAGCTCCCGCAATTGCACCACCTAAAAATATTCCTGTAAAAAAAACAATGGCTATTCCTTCCAATCTTTTGGAAGTTACCAGGAAGATCCATGAAAAACCTATTGAAAATAAAGCAGTAGAATCTCAGGAAGCTAATCCTGTGGAAGAAGTATCCCAGATAGAGGAAGCTTTTGATTTTCATAAAGTTCAGGGAGTGGTGAACGACATCATCTATGACTATAAGGAGCAAGGTAGAAGCATGGAGTTGGCGGTGCTGAAGCAACCGTTTGAATTAAAAGGGAAAGAAGTTATTTTTCAGCTGGCAGGTGAAATTCAAAAGGATATTTTTAGCAAATCCAAACCAGATATCCTTAAGTTTCTGAGGAAAAAGCTAAATAATTATAAAATAGATTTAAATTTCGTAATCAATGTGGAAGCAGTAAGTCCAGGTAAAAAACTATATACTTCTACTGATAAACTTACTTATCTTCGAGATAAATCCCCTGCTCTCAAAGAACTTCAAAAAAGATTTGGTTTGGAAACGGACTTCTAAAAATCGATTCCTATCCCAAAATTTATCAGGTTCTGCAACTGGATCGCCCTAGACCGAGAACCATCTTCCATTTCTATAAAAACACTTTCGTCATAAATCAAAACTGTTTCAATTCGGGTAGTGATATAACGGTTTACCTTCATGTTCAATATAGAATTCAAATTAACCACCATATTACCTAGCCTTTCATAGTTAGAGAATAAATTAAGATCAGCTCTCCATGTAATGTTATCCATGATGGTTAATCTTGTGGAAGAAGCTAATGAAATACCTGCCTCAGGCCTTACCCTTTCCCCAGGCATAACCCCAAATGCACCTGCTCTGCTCAGTGAATCATTTAATACTACTGTAAACCTGCCTGTGAAAGGAGAAATGATTACAGAAATCCGATCTTTATTTTTAAATTCTTTTTGATAATTGAGACCTGTTGATGACTGGATATAGGCTGGACTCAAAAGATCCGATATAACAGAACGTTGCTCTCGCTCCTGTGCGGCAGGTCTAAAATATCTATAGCCTCTAAGTAACTGAGTTCTTGCGTCTATTTGGGTAGAAAGATATAACTTGGGTGACAGTTCCCTCCCGTATTTGCTTAAAAAGATAAAGTTATCATTAGTTTTTCTGGTGGGGAAGTTTCGTTCTGTCTGACGGTTAAAACCATAATTAACAGTAAGCTTTGTATCCCAGATTTTATTGTCTTTATTGAAATTAGCAAAAAGAGTGATACCTGTATTAAGAGCCAATGAGCTCTGTCCCCCTGCGGCCCAATTATTTAGACTTACCTGTTGTATGCTCAAATTAAAATTACCGCCTCTTTCCCAATACACAGGCTCTGCTTCTGGAGTGATAATAAGCGAATCGCCAAGTATGATGAGGGTATCACCATCTATAAAAACTGTATCAGCTCTAATGGGCGCTCTATCTTGTGCTATGGAGGATGTAGCGTTTACTATTAATATAATAATAAAAAGTCCAAGTATCCGCAACATCAACTTATTGGTTAAATCAATCAAGGAATTAAAGTTTTCTCAAACACAAATTTATCTATTTTCTGATAACTATCTGCTGTCCGATGCTTAAAATACTGTTAAGGTCTAAATTATTCCACTGCCGGATTTGTTCCACTGTCACGTTATATTTTTTAGATAGCGCATATAAAGTTTCTCCAGGTGCTACCTTATGATATAGTGATGAGCCCATACTATTGTCAGTATGGATAGGGGGAGAACTCTGGATAGATTCTTGAGGTCTTTGAGTAGCTACTGGCTGTGCCGGCTGACTTGATTGCACATTACTATCTTTTCTTTGCGGTGTTTGTTGTACTTGGGCTACTGGTCTTATTTGTACTATTTCTATTTCTTCATTTCTTCTTCTATAATCATTTAGTTTTAAAACCATTCCCGTTTTAAGATCCGCATCTTTATATATCCGATTTTTAGCTTTTAAGGAATGCAATCTAATTCCATAGCGCTGTGATATTTGCCATAGAGTCTCACCTGGCTGAACGATATGTTCCTCAGCATCTGACTTTCCTTTTTTCCTTTTGGTATAATAGTAATTCCCAGCCACTATTTTATCACTTTTTTTCAGATCATTTACTCTTCTCAATTTTCTTTCCCTAATGCCTATATCTTCTGCCAATGCTTCTTGGCTGGTAGTTTTTGGAGCTTGAATTGCTTTAATATTATTAACTTTTATTTGGTTTGGTTTGCTCGAGTTCCTCGTATTACCAGTCACAGATGGATATCCTGCTTTGTTTTGCTTATAGTTAGTATTTGTGACTAGGACTGTAGGCGAGGCAGGTTCATTGGAAGCCAATACAGGCCGTGGAGGAGTACTTCCATCTCGTACATAAATTACTGTATAGGGCTTGCCTCCGGGGATTTTTCCATTAGTAGCCCATTTGTTATATTCTTTCAAATGATTTTCACTTACTCCAATAGTGGCTGCTATCTTACCTAGATCTGTAGGGCCATTAACCACCATTTCTTCCAAGTAACTGCCATTGCTCACCAACTGACCTACCTGCCCTTCAAATGCAATTTTATGAGCTAAGAATTTTTTAAAATACCAGTGGCTATTCTTGTCAATGTCCACCACTTTTTTACCGGAATACTGATCTTTAAAATAACCTCGAGCTCCACCCAATCCCATCTGGTACGAGACCACTGCACACATCCAGTTGTCTAGGTATCTGTTATGTTTTTTAAGATATAAAGCGGCTCCACGAGTGGAGGATACTATGTTTTTTCTTTCATCTACCTGGTTATCTACCCGCATAAATACCTCTTCTGCTGTACCCTGCTTAAACTGCCAAAACCCAACGGCATTAGAAGTAGAAACCGCATCTGAGATCAAGCTGCTTTCCTGAATTACCAAGTACTTAACATCAGCAGGGAGTCCCTCTTCCCTAAGTACCCGCTCTATGGTAGGCATATATAGATTTACCCTATCCAGCTTTATTTTAAAATAAGTTTGATTTCTGTATAAAGCATCTACATCCTGTTGTATTTCTCTCTGTGCATGTTGGTTCAACCGAAGAGTAAGATCAGCAAACCTGATCTGGCTGGGAACCTGTGGCACTTGGGCAAATCCGCTAGTGGCAAAAAGACAAAATAAAGTAACTGTAAGTATTCTTCTTAAATTCATATACGCAAACTTAAAGTTTTCTGGCCATCATGATGCCATCCCGGATTGGAAGAAGTACATTTTCTACCCGACTATCTTCTTGGACCTTTTGGTTAAAATCTAATATAGCTTTGGTGTCTTTGTCAATTTTTGTACCCTCAGCTACCAACACTTTTCCGGACCACAGAACATTATCTGCTAAAATTATACCTCCTTTTTTTACTCGATCTATTACAAGGTCATAATATTTGCCGTAATTAATTTTATCTGCATCTATAAAGACCATATCAAATTCTTCATCCAGTTCAGGAATTAATTCTAAGGCATTGCCCAGTCGGTAATCTATTTTCTCCATAAGCCCTCCTTTTATGAAAAATCCCCTTACCATTTCCTCGAGCTCATCATTGATATCAAGAGTAATAAGTTTACCGTTTTGTGACAAACCTCTGGCCATACATACTGCTGAATATCCAGTATATGTACCAATTTCAAGAATAACGTGAGGATTTAGCATTTTAGTAAACATTTCCAATGTTTTTCCCTGAAGTTGTCCTGAAAGCATCCGGGGCATCAGAACTTTTGAATTGGTTTCCCTTACAATAAGCTGCAGCAGCTCATCCTCTTGAGAGGTGTGTTCTTGGCAGTAATCCAGGAGCTCTTCACTTATAAATTCCATACTTAATATTTTTTGGGGAGATAGGTTAAGTAGCTGAATTCTTCTTCAGCTAAATATTCTCTGGCAAGATCCTGAAGCTGCTCTGCTGACGTGTTTTTTATAATTGTAAATATTTGGTCCAGTTCTATAATTTTCCCTTGGTCTAGCAAGTTTTTTCCATATATGAGCATTAGGGAAGCATAATTCTCTTCAGCCATCGCCATCTGTCCTACAGCCTGTTCTTTGGCCATATGTAGTTGCATGGTTCCTAATTTTTGAGACCGAAGTTTATCCAACTCCTTCATGACTATCTTTTTAGCTTTCGGAGCTGTTTTTTCTTCAGTGCCATAAAATATCCCTATAAAACCTGTATCAGTATAGGCTTGATAAGTGGATTCAACACTATAAACATAGCCATGCCTTTCGCGAAGGGCTAAGTTAAGTCTGCTGGTCATGCTGGGGCCCCCAAGGATATTGTTTAAAAGATATAATTTAAATCTATCAGGATGGTAAAGGCTGATAGCTGGTTTACCTATGGCGCAGAGAGATTGAGTAATGTCTTTTTCTACTGTTTTATTGATAGGCTGGTAATTGGAAAAACCACTACGAATATAAAGCCTCTTTTTTACGGGTATTTCTGAAAGAAATCCTTCTACTTGTTTAAGTACTTTAGCAAAGGTAATATTACCTACTACCGAAAAAACGATCTTAGATGTATCCAGTCTAGAGGAGACGAAGTCAAAGAAATCCTGCTGCAAAAACTTACTGACTGTCTCTTCTCTCCCAAGGATATTTCTTCCGAGTGCATGGTTTTCAAAGATTTGGGCATCAAAATCATCTTGGATAGCATCTTCAGGTGAATCTTTATACATAGACATTTCTTCCAGAATCACTTGTCTTTCCCTATTGATCTGATTTTCTGGAAAGGTACTATTAAAGGTGATGTCACAAAGAAGTTCTGCAGCCTTATTAAAATGTTGGTTTAATATACTGGAGTAAAAGCAGATTTTCTCCTTGGTGGTATAGGCATTTAATTCTCCCCCTACAGAGTCCAGGCGGTTAAGAATGTGAAAAGCTTTTCGTTTTTTAGTGCCCTTAAAGGCCATATGCTCCCAAAAATGCGCAATACCCTCCTGCTCTTTAGTTTCATCCCTGCTGCCGATGTCCAATATAAATCCACAATGGATTAGTCGGGTGTGGGTAATCTCCTGATGAATGATGCGTATTCCGTTAGCTAACTCTTTAATATTATATGACATGTGTAATAATCCAGCGATCAATATGACAAAAATAACAGACTTTATCCGGATATTTTTTTGAGGGGGATAATTATGTTAATTTTAAGTATCAAACATACATTTAATTTAGAAAGTTTATGAGATATACCCCCCTCAATAAAGCCCTTTATATAAAAAATAGAAAGAAACTGGTTGGTAAATTAAAACCAAACTCCATCGCCATTATTAATTCTAACGATATCATGCCCACCAATGCAGATGGTACCATGAAATTTCGTCAAAACAATGATCTTCTCTACTTAACTGGGATTGATCAAGAGGAGACCATTTTAGTAATATGTCCCGATTTTCCCAATGAAGAAATGCGGGAAATACTTTTTATCAGAGAAACCAATGAGCATATTGCCATCTGGGAAGGCCACAAATATACTAAAGAGGAAGCCTTTGAAGCCTCTGGCATTAAAAATATCCAATGGGTAGAGAATTTTAATGGAGTAGTGAACACTCTAACCGTATTGCAGGAAAATATCTATTTAAATACTAACGAGCATTTGCGAGCGGATGTACAAGTGGAAACTAGAGATACTCGATTTTATAAATCCTTTAGAGAAAAATTTCCATTACATCACTACCATAGAGTAGCCCCCATCATGCATGAGTTGAGAGCGGTAAAGGAGCAGGAAGAGATAGAGCAACTTCAGAAAGCATGTGATATCACTGATAAAGCTTTTAGAAGAGTACTCCAATTTGTTAAGCCTGGCGTGATGGAATATGAAATAGAAGCAGAATTTATCCATGAATTTACCCGCCACGGTAGTAGAGGATTTGCTTACTCACCTATCATAGCATCAGGAGCCAGTGCCTGCGTCCTTCATTATGTGGATAATAACAAAGCCTGTAAGGATGGGGATTTGATTCTTTTTGATGTAGGAGCTGAATATGGAAATTACAATGCTGATATGAGCCGCACCATTCCCGTGAATGGACGATTTACCAAAAGGCAGAAGGATGTGTACAATGCAGTACTCCGGGTGCAAGGTGCTGCTATGGATATTTTAAAACCCGGAAATAATATCCAGGCTTATCATAAAGAGGTCGGCAAGATAATGGAATCTGAATTAATTAATCTAGGTCTACTTGATCAGACAGATGTAAAGAATCAAGATCCTAATAAACCTTTATACAAAAAATATTTCATGCATGGCACCTCTCATCATCTAGGTCTGGATGTACATGATGTGGGCACCATGTACGGACCTATCTCCTCGGGAATGGTCTTTACTGTAGAGCCTGGAATTTATATCCAGGAAGAAGGGATAGGCATACGCTTGGAAAACAACATCGTGATCCAGCCAGATGGGCATTTAGATCTTATGGGTAATATACCAATAGAGGTGGAGGAGATAGAGGATTTGATGAATAGTTGAGCTTTATCAATTGCCACAAAGGCGCAAAGGCACTAAGTTTTTTTGTGTCTCCGTGGCCCTACTATCCTTTAAATTTTGCCACAAGGCACAAAGTCACTAAGATTTTTTCTTGGAGTCTTGGTGACAATTTAAATTAAGCCACAAAGGCGCGAGGGCACTAAGTTTTTTTCTTTGAGTCTTATTGTCTTCGTTGCTTAATTTTCAATTATTTATTGCCACAAAGGCGCGAAGGCACTAAGTTTTTTAACTTTGAGTCTTGGTGTCTTCGTGGCCATATGTCCCTAATTTTTTTTCGTGCCTTAGCGCCTTCGTGGCTATGTTTTAAGCGTAGCGTTTTATCTTCTAAATCTTCAGATTCCATTTTTAATTATGGGTACAT
>DATHVH010000387.1:0-2790 GCA_035461405.1 Anditalea sp. | reverse complement strand
TTATAGAAAAGTCACCCTTTACATTAAATACCTTCCTATCGGGGGTTGAAAGAGGGGACCTTTGTTCAAAATGTCTTCTAACTTGTCCTTGGGCTAGTGGCAAACTTATATTAAACAGTAAGATAAGCCAAGCACTTCTTCTGAAGTGAGCTGAGAAAAAAGCGCTCATATAAAACTTAAATAAAATAAAGTAATAACCTTCTCCAAATACAAATTGGATAAAATTTCTTAACTAATAATGGCGGTAAATAACAGTATAAATAATTCTTCTACAAACAAAAAAAAAAATTAAAAAGAAAATATTTGAATCAATATTCAAATAACACAAAAAAATATATAAAGAGATCTAAATGTTAGATAATGAAAAAGTAACAAGTTATTTTTGGCAAGTAGTTATTGAGCACGATTAATATTCCATGGATTTTCTAGCATTCATTGAAAAATGTGGCAAGCTGTTTTAGCAATGTACAATATTCACCACCTTACTTGGGATCGCTTGATAGGCTTTTCGCTATAATAAATATGATCATATATACTTTTCCCAGTTACAATACTCATGTATATAAAGACATTCGCATGTTGGAGTCTATCCATAAAGTTAAAGCCCTTTCTTTCACAAATGACCCAATCAGGCTTCCATTTTACTTTATCCTCCAATTTTTTCAGTTATTAATTTATGCTCCCAAAACTTCCCACTATCTATGTTATCAAGGTGGTTATCACAGTCTGTTACCAGTGATGTTTGGGAGAACCTTTTGCAAAAAAGTATATGTTCAATGTAGTGGAACTGATGCAATGCACATGCCTGAATTAAATTACGGAAACTACCGTAAGAGGTGGCTTAGAGACAGTACAATATATAGTTTTAAAAATTGTTCAAAAATTTTACCTGTTACCAAAACCCTAATACTACAAGAATATAAATATTCGAGTTTTATATCTCCTCACCAGGGTTTAAAAAATTTAGTGCCATATCTCGAAACTCCTATAGAAGTGATACATAAAGGATTTGACAGTAGATTATGGATGGACAAGGGTAGTCACCGTCCTGAAAATTCCTTCATTACAGTGGCAAGAGAAATATCCAGGGATAAAAAAGCTTTGATAAAAGGCATGGATCTGCTTCAGCAATTGGCAGAAGCAAAGCCTGAAGCTTCTTTTACTATAATCGGTGATGCACTATACTATTCACCTCTACCTAATATAAAAATCATAGGTAAAATATCATCCGAAAAATTACTCGAAGAATATAATAATCATCAATTTTACCTTCAACTCTCAATGTCTGATGGTTTCCCAGATGCCTTGGCCGAAGCAATGCTATGTGGATGCATACCCATCGGATCTTCCGTTGGGGCCATTCCAGAAATAATAGGAGACGCTGGGTTTATATTAGAAAAGAAAGATACAGCCTTACTACTTAAGCTAGTGAATAGATTAAAACGATCAAATCTTCATGCTTTAAGGATCTTGGCTTCATTTAGAATAAAGACGCATTATAATATTGAAGACAGAAAAAAAGCCCTTCTTGATCTTTTTAAATAATGGTATGCTTACTTTTATCCCTGGCATATGGGGAAAATAGCTAAACAAAGTATACTTACCACGATAAGTTCCTATTTGGGAGTACTTATCGGATATATAAATATACTTTGGCTTCTACCATATGCCTTCAGCCCAAGCCAAATAGGTATTTTTAGAACTATTCAGGATATGGCACTTCTATTAGTCCCCTTTGCACAGTTGGGTTTAGGTCATGGCATCACCAGATTTTTCCCGCAGATTAAGACTTCTAAATACATTTTTTTCACCTATAGTCTGACGCTAACTCTCTTAGGGTTTAGTTTAGTGGCTATATTATTTATCCTTTTTAAGGATATGCTGGTGCAGGCATTTGCCGCCAATTCTCCTGAAGTAATAGCCTATCTGGGAATTGTATTGGTGATTACTTTACTCTCGGTATTAAACACAATTTTTGATTCCTTTGCCAGATCATTTTTAAAAATAGCTATACCAAATTTCATTCGCGAGGTATTATTAAGGCTCCTTATTACCGTGCTAATAATATTCTATATTACGGAATGGCTGAATTTTGATCAGATTATGTGGGGTCTGGGAGGAGTGTATTTTTTGACATTGCTATTTATTATTTTCTATCTCCTTACTTTAAAGGTTTTTAAATTAGATTTTTCCTTTGGCTCCCTATCAGGAGAATTTAAGATTAAATTTTTGAAATTTAGCTTGATCACTTTACTGGGAACTGCTGGGTCCATACTGATCATGAAAATAGACAGTCTAATGGTATCGGCCATGATTGGCTTGGATGCCAACGCCATTTATACTATAGCCTTTTCTATAGCTGTAGTCATAGAGATGCCCCGAAGAGCTATCAGCCAAGTGGTGATGCCGATCATAGCTGAGAAATTTACCGAAAACAAACTGGAAGAAATTAATCAGCTCTATAAAAAAGTAGCGGTGAATCAGTTCCTAATATGCCTTCTGCTATTTATGGGTATATGGGTCAATATAGATAATCTATATCATTATATGCCGAATAAGGTAATTTATGAAGCCGGTAAATGGGTAGTATTAATCATCGGATTAGGTAAACTATCTGATATCTTTTTTTCCATAAATGGAGAAATAATTGTGTTTTCCAGATTTTACATTTTTAATATCACTGCTACATTATTAATGAGTGTGGTAGTGGTGATCCTAAATTTATTATTGATACCATCCTTCGGTATAGAGGGAGCAGCAATAGCCTCATTGGTTGCAATGGTGTTTTAT
>DATHVH010000386.1:0-8868 GCA_035461405.1 Anditalea sp. | reverse complement strand
GAATGGTGGAAATGATGAACAGGGGCATTTGCCACCGTAAAAGTATAGACCTTTGAGATATGTCTGGTTTGATTGTTCATCTATGATCACAAAGATAATGTAGATATAATAATTTCCAAGAGTAATATTAATAATATAGATGTACTAAATTTATCTTTAATTTTCATATACAAGGAGTGATATAAGCATCTACTCTTTATCATTAAGATCTTTCAAGCATTTAAAGGAGTTGATTTAATGGCAATTATTTGAATTTTCAACCTTTTCATAAATTGTATCTTAAACTAAATAATAAAAATACTCATGGTTCATTTTTTATTTGTAATTCTATCTTTTTAGATAAAACAAAAAATATAGATTTAATTATTAGGGTGTTTTTATGATTTTTTTTGCAAAAAGCTAAATTATAGGTTTTAGTATACCTTGTTCATTTATTTTGTTTATTTAGTTAATGTTTGCATATAATTTTTAATTCTACATATTAAATTGATTATTTATTCTTATAGTTCCACTTTAGTTGGAATAAAATTTCTTTTCATATAAGTTTTTATGATAATCATAATCAAAAATAAGTTATTCATTGACAAAAATATTTTTAACCTTTTTTAACTTTTTTTGAATAAGTTTTTTCGAAATTTAATTTTGAGTTAATCAATAGAATCTAATATAATAGGTTTAAAAAAAGGAATTAATCAATAAATTCCAAATATTAATCAGGTTTTCTTCCATTCATACAAAATTTCTTCCGCTTATCATCATATATACTTATAAATATGATTTTTTAAAGTATTTACAATATTAATCTTATAAGGCAGTGTTCGTAATTGGACAAAAAATTAAATTTTATATTTTAGTTGTAAATGGTGATAAAAATATACCATTTTGAATAATTCAGTAATTTATTTTACATTTCAGATCAACTAAACTATAATAATCCTTATGAGAAAAATTTTACTCCTAATGTGCGTCCTGTGCACATTGGCTTGGAATGCTCAGGTCATGGCGCAACAACGGGTCGTAACTGGCACGGTAATATCGGAGGAAGATGACCAACCATTACCTGGTGCTACCATCCTTGTAAAGGGAACAACTATTGGCACTGTTACTGATTTAGATGGTAACTTTTCCATAAATGTTCCCGCAGGGTCTAATACGCTTGTAATTTCTTTTGTAGGTCTGTCTACCCAAGAAATACCAGTGGGTAACAGAACCAACATAAATATCCGATTAGCTCCTGATGCAGCCCAACTTACTGAAGTAGTAGTTACTGCGATCGGTATAGAGCGAGATAAGAAAGCGCTGGGCTATGCAGTGTCCACTGTAGGCGATGAGCTATTATCGAACCGTCCCGAAGCTGACGTTTCAAGAGTACTCCAAGGTAAAGTAGCAGGTGTAAATATCACTGCTACTAATGGTATGACCGGATCAGGTACTAACATCGTGATCAGAGGCTATTCCTCAGCTACGGGATCTAATCAGCCGTTATTTGTAGTAGATGGAGTTCCTTTTAGTTCAGGTACCAATGCCCAAGGTGGTTTTGCTACTGGTGGTGCTACTACATCTTCTAGATTTTTGGACATTGATCCAAATAACATTGAGAGTGTAAACGTACTTAAGGGCTTATCTGCAACCGTACTATATGGTGATCAAGGAAGAAATGGAGTGGTCCTTATCACTACTAAATCTGGTGCTTCAAAAAGAAGACCTGCTGAAGTCACAGTAAACCAATCCGTATTTGGAAATCAGGCAGCATCACTTCCTACCTTTGGACAAATTTACGGTAATGGTTTCCAACAAACTCCTGGAGCATTTTTCTCTAATTTTGGTCCGAGAATGGATACGGGCCTTCAGGTTTTGCACCCAGTGGGTAACTCAAGTCTTGCCAGTATAAGAGATGCATTCCCGCAGTACAGGGATCCTGCTTTAGTAGGTCCCGGTAATCCCCATGGAGCGATTCCTTATGATTATAAAGCATATGAAGATATCAGTACGGCATTCTTTCGAACTGGTATTATATCCAATACATCGGTCCAGGTGTCCGGGTCTTCTGACAGAACAGGTTTTAGCGCCTCATTTGCTTATACAGATGAAGAAGGCTTTACACCTGGTAACAATATGCAGAAATTCAATTTTGGATTAGGGGTTAATTCTTCTATTACAGATAAATTATCCATCAATTCTTCATTCACATTTGCCAGGACAGATCTGGAATCCCCCCCGGTAAATGCGGCATTTGGTTCAGGTCCTTCAGGTGGTGTTCCTTCCATGTTCTCAAGTGTATTGTACACACCCCGTTCCGTAGATATCGCTAATCTGCCATATATCAACCCGATAGATAATTCATCTGTTTATTTTAGAACAGGGAATGATATCACCAATCCTAAATGGCTGGCTGAAAATTTCAAGAATACCAGTTTGGTAAACCGTTTCTTCAATTCCACATCTTTAGTGTATGATGTGACTGATAATCTTGCGGTAACCTACAGATTTGGTCTGGATACCTATACAGAAACCCAGGAAGCCCAATACAATAGAGGAGCATCAAATGATGTAAATCTTCTTTTGAGACAAGGTTACTATAGAACTGTGAATATTCAGAACAATATTTGGAATCAGGACTTAGTTGTTAGCTGGCAATCTGATTTATCTGAAAAATTAGGATTTAGTGCCTTATTGGGCGGTAACTCAAGGTATGACAGTTACACCCAGTCTGGTATAGCATCTAATAACCAACTTGCTTTTGGCCTCTTCAGACATTCCAATTTCCAGGTAAATGCCGATCTAGATCCGGTATCTGATAGAAACATTAATTTCTCAGAAGAACAAAGAAGGCTGGGGGTATATTCCCAGATTACCTTAGATTATGATGATTATCTATTCCTTAACTTATCTGCCAGAAATGACTGGACTTCTACAGTAGAACCGGATAATAGAAGGATACTTTATCCTGGAGCATCATTATCATTTATCCCCACCGATGCCTTTGACATGGCCTCTTCTACATTAAATGCTTTGAAATTAAGATTGGCTTATGGTACTTCAGCGGGGTTTCCTAGCCCATATAGAACCAGAAATATACTTAATCAAAGCGCCAGAGCATTTGAGCGGGATGGTACTCTTTACCAAACGCATTCGGTATCTACCCAATTGGGTAACCCAGGCTTAAAGCCTGAGTTACAGCAGGAAACTGAATTTGGTGTAGAAACAGCTATGTTCAATAACATGTTGAGATTTGACCTGTCATTATATCAGAGAAATACCCGCGACTTGATTACACAGTCACCAATTGATCCATCTACTGGATTTACTTCTACTGCGGTCAATATTGGTAATATGAGGACTAGAGGTATAGAACTGCAGGGTACGGTTGTTCCAGTGAGGACAGCAGATGGATTTAACTGGGAATCTATTGTAAATTTTGGCCTTTATAGATCAATTGTGACTGAGCTAGGAGGAGGACTGGAAGAAATAGTAATATCTGGTTTTACAGATTTGGGTAATTTCGCCATTCCTGGAAGACCATTTAACATCATCAAAGGTACCGGCTTTGCAAGGGCCCCAGATGGACAGCCTATTGTTCTAGCAAATGGTGATTATGAAACTGCAGCAGACCTGGTAGAATTGGGAGATCCTAATCCTGCTTGGACTGGTTCATGGATAAATACTTTCAGATACAAAGGATTCAATCTTAATGTTATGTTGGAATACCGACATAAAGGAGCAATTTTCTCCAATACGGTAACGGCATCTTTAGCCAGAGGGGTAACCGCAGATCCGGAAGCTGATAGAGAAATGACCTTTATCCTTCCAGGTGTAAAAAGAGCAGGTACCAACGAAGCAGGAGAAACTCAGTTTGTACCTAACGATATTCAGGTTACGGCTTCTAATTATTTCTTCAACCAATACCATACAGGTGCAGATGAATCTAATGTATTTGATGGCAGTACTATCAGAATTAGAGAGGTATCATTAGGATATGATATTCCTACTAGTTTGATTTCCCGTACCCCATTCAAAAGAGCGTCCATTGCCGTAAGTGGAACTAACCTTTGGTTTAAAGCCCTAAACTTCCCCCCAAATATGAATTTTGATACAGATGTATTAGGTCTTGGTGTGGGTAACGGTTTAGGTTTTGATTTCGTTACGGGTCCTAGTTCTAGAAGGTTCGGTGGTACTTTAGTACTTACTTTCTAATCCTAAAAAGCAATAAAATGAAAAAGAAAATATATAGTTTGTTTTTCGCTTTGAGTGTGCTTTTTGCAAGCTCATGCGATATGGATTTGTTGGATAATCCAAATGTGGTGACTGCTGAAACAGCTTCTCCCACCTTCCTGCTAAATAAAATCCAATTGGATTATGCGGAATTGTTTAACACAACCAGCACCAACGGAATGCGCCTAACGCGTATGATGAGCCAACCAAGTAACCTTTATGAGCAGGCATATATCCCTGTGAATTTTAATGGTATTTGGAGCAATGCCTATGCTAACATACTAAATGATATTGCATTCTTGGAAGGGATGAATGAGAATACTCCTATACCAAGACATATGGCTATCGCCAAGACTATTAAGGCAATGGTCTTAATGACTTTGGTTGATTATTTTGGAGACATCCCGTTTTCACAGGCTTTGGATCCCAGTAATTACAATCCAACGACAGATGATGGTGAAAGCGTTTATGCAGCAGCTTTGGCTGCATTACAGGAAGCCCGAGTAGCTTTTGGAGAATCTACGACAAGAATGCCACAGGATCTATATTATACCAATAATGCTGCAGGTGTCGCTCGTTGGCAAAAGCTAATCAATTCTTTGGAATTGAAATATCATCTTAACCGTAGGCTTATTGATGTACCAGGAAGCACGGCGGCTATCAATTCCTTGATTACAGAAGATAATTTCTTAGGTGCTGGTGATGATTTTGTATTCCGCTATGGTACTACACAAGCTAATCCTGATTCAAGGCATCCACGATTTAGTCAATATGGTGCTGGAGGTGGTGACTATCAGTCTACATGGTATATGTGGAATTTGACTGAAGCCAAAGGATTTGATGATCCAAGAGCCCGCTACTATTTCTATAGACAAGTATTGGTAAACCCAACTGATGCAGATGCACTTAGGTGCATTGGAGAAATAGCTCCATCTCATTATCTAGCCGGTGGATGGCCATTTTGTCTTCCTGGCAGCAGAGGTTACTGGGGTAGGGACCACTTGAATGCTGAAGGTATACCACCTGACAATCTTCTGAAAACTGTATATGGTATATACCCTGCAGGTGGTAAATTTGATAATAATGCAGGTACCAACGTAGGTGGGTCTGCCGGTGCTACTTTAGGAGCAGCCGGAGCTGGGGTTCAGCCTATCATGTTAGCTTCTTTTGTGGACTTTATGTTAGCTGAAGCTGCCATTACATTAGGTACTGCCGGAGATGCAAGTGCTCTCACAATGAGTGGTATTACTAAGCACATGAATTATATCAGAGCATATGCCTTATCTACTGCAGATGCAGCAAATGTGGGGGCATTCTATCCTAATGAAGATTGGACTGCTAGGGTTAATGAATATGTGGCTTTTGTTAATAACGAATTCACTACTGCTACTTCTAATGATGCGAGGTTGAATATAATTGGTAGAGAATATTGGTTATCTCTATTTGGAAATGGAAATGAAGCATATAATCTTCACAGAAGAACAGGTAAGCCATCTAATATGCAGCCGGGTCTTTTAGCCAGTTTTGGGGATTATCCACGTTCATTCTTCTATCCAAATAATTATATGGTAACGAATAACAACGCCTCACAGAAGCCTAGCCAGCGAGTGCGTGTATTCTGGGATACCAATCCTGTAGGATTTATCTATTAATTTAAAATTATGACAAACATGAATAAATATCGATATATTCAAGGGGCATTATTGGCTTTGACCATGCTGGTGGTTTCCTGTACAGACTTTGTGGATCCAAATGTTCCTTACAAAGACTTTAATACCGGTGCCTACTTAAGGACTATTGCTAGGACCTCTACTACCTTCAATTTCTTTAACCTAGATGAATCAAAATTTGCGCTTACAATTGAAGCTGTAGATATTGAGGACGGCGCTACGGTGGAAACCGTAGAGGTAAGAGTTAGACGTAGAAGGCTTATTCCAGGAGTAGGCTTGGCTTATGTACCCGCCCAGGTTTCTAGTGAGTGGACAGATGTCTTGGTAAGAACACTTAGTAGAGCTGATTTTGCTCCCAATTCTGATTCAAGATTTTTAAGAGCTTCTTTTGAAGTAACTGCGAATCAAACTATGGAAGTATTAGGCCTTACAGCTGATGATATTCAGGGTGGGGATACCTTCGAATTTAGACTGGTGCTCAATGACCGATTGGGTCGCGTATTTACTAACAACAACAGAAGCTCAGATGTAGCGGGTGGGGTATTTTATGATTCGCCGTTCCAGTATAATGTGAATGTGGTATGTCCATCAGATTTAGGGGGTACATTTGCTTTCACTACAACTAATATTTCTGCAGGTGCAGGAGGCAATGCAGCTGCCTGTGGAGCCGAAATATCTGGGAATATAACCATCACTGCGGTTGCAGGTGTTCCTGGACAATATACTGTAAATGATGTTTCTTTTGGTATGTTTGCCTGTGCTTGGGATGATTCACCTCCAGCAGGTTCAGTAAGACTGGTGGATTCTTGCAGTATCCTTAGATTTACGGGAACAGATAAATATGGTGATTCCTATACAATAGTAATAACCGGTAACACAGGTACTACTTTGACATTTAATTGGTCTAACAGTTATGGTGATGGAGGAACAACTGTACTTACAGCCCCATCTGGATTCACATTCCCATCAGACTTGAGAACGTCTTAAAAAAAATAGTAAACTTTCTTCATGTGAAAGGCAACCTTATTTTAGGGTTGCTTTTTTTTGCTTTTATAGGCCCTTTTAAAAGCGATATCGTAAAAATGTAAAAAGGTCAGGATGAACGCAGGGAATATTCCTGATATCATGCTGACCTTATTATTTTTGGGTAAATAGTTCAAAGCTTAAACGATTCCCAAACTTTATTTGACTAATTTAACTAACTAATCAATACAATTCTAACCACCGGATTTTTTGGCTTTATAACCCGCTTTGGAAAGCTCCTCTACCACTTTGTCCCGATGGTCTCCCTGAAGCAGTATTTCCCCATCTTTGGCAGATCCACCTACACCACATTTGTTTTTGAGAAGTTTACCCAATTCTTTAAGGTCATCATCTGTACCTATAAAGCCTTCGATGAGGGTAACCTGTTTTCCTCCTCTGGCTTTTTTGTCCAGCATGACTTTCAATTTCTGCTGCTGGGGAGGGAGCGTCTCCTGATCATCAGCATTCCCTTCATCATACTCAAACTCATCACTGGTGGAATAAACTACCCCATCCCTGTTTTTCCAATCGTTTTTTTTCTTCTTACCCATAAATTTATTTATGAATGATGGATTATGATTTTAGAGTGTGAAGCCGAAATCATTGAGTACTGATTATAAACCATACTTCCTCTAATTCCCAACATTTCCGATTTTGACGGAATATATAAAAGGTTCCAGAATTTTTTCGACCCAACCATATAAAATATTCCGGTAGATTTCTACGGGATGATGTCTATGTCAATTCCATGATATGGTTTGATTTGGTATTTTATATTTCACACTTGGTCATTCCCCTTCGTCCTTCCTTACCTCTTCCTCATCGTCCACACTGGTCTTTTAGCATGGTTGACCACATCCTCAGCAATAGATCCACTGATTAAGTGCATAAATCCTGTACGGCCATGGGTGGCCATGGCAATCATATCTGCTCCTATCTCTTCAGCATATTCGATTATTCCTTCTTCCTCCGAAGAGCTATTGTAAATTTCCACATTAATATTACGGAGACCCTGTTTATCAACAAATTTCTTGATTCTGGCTTTTGAATCTTTACTGTTTTCAAATAAGCTTGGTGTATTGATTTTTACAAGGGTAACTTCTGCTCCCAGCAGACCTTGGAGTTTTTTCAACTCGAATATGATGTCTTCATCTTCATCTTCAAAATCACTTGCAAAGACAATTTTTCTTACGTCATCAGCTTTGACAGGGCCTTTAACTGTGATTACTGGGCATTTAGAGTGTCGAACTACTTTTTCTGTATTGCTACCGATAAGCAATTCTTCCATACCACTGGAACCCTTCGATCCCATGATGACAAGGTCGGCCTTGATGTCAGTAATTTCTGCACTTATTCCTGCATAAGGATTTCCGAATACTATACGTGAGGAGAATTCGAATTCAGAATCTTTATATCTATCCTTTAACACCTCCATTTGCTGTTTTCTCTTTTCTACCAGCTCTATCATAAAAATCTTATTCATCTCATTGTCGGCGATGTTTACTTCCCCCATGGTATTGAAACTTTGAGAGGTAGGAAGTTCTACTATATGGATCATCTTTAGCCGGCATTTAGATTTGATTGCGAGGTCTTTGGCAAATTCAAAAGCATTATTGGCTTCGGGTGAAAAATCAAAAGGGACTAGGATGGTCATCATGTTGTCTAAATTTATGTTCTAATATTATATATAAATGATTATAAAAGTAATTTTTAAAACTAAAGGTAACTAGACTCTCTTTTCTGATTTGAAAATCCGATTTTAAATTACAAAAAAGGGCTTGTATTGCAAGATATATGAAGTGGATAATAAATTTTCCTTTTCCTTTCCACTTTATACTAGCTTCAGCTAGTGGTTATCGCTTCTTTAGTATGTCACGGCCTTAGCCCAAATGAAACGTCAGAAATATGGCTAAAGGCCCAGAGTGATGGAATTGATCCAAAACCCTTACCTGAAGAAAAGGGA
>DATHVH010000385.1:0-4809 GCA_035461405.1 Anditalea sp. | reverse complement strand
TGGATCATTAATGATTGGTGGGATGTCCAATTAAATTCGGGAGGTTTTTATAATAAGTTAAGAACTGCTCATCTGGAGCAAAATACCAGTGTGGATTTTTTCAATTTCAGAACTAATATGATTAGCAATTTTAAGCTACCTCATAACTTTTCAGCTGAAATTGTAGGGGCGTATGAATCAAAAATGAACTGGGGAATATGGCAATTTATGCCTCTTGGAAGCCTCAATATGGGCCTTCAGAAAAAACTTAATAACGATAAGGGAACAGTAAGCTTAGCTTTCAATGATATTTTATATACATACACTTGGCAATTAAATTCTTCTATTCCTGAATTTAATATAACCAGTATGTTTTTGGGTGATTTTCATGTCCAATCCGTCAGATTGAGTTTCACCAGAAGTTTTGGAAACAAAAAATTAAGGGGAGTAAATATAAAATCAGGGTCTGAAGAACTACAAAATAGGGTACCGAAGAATTAAAAAACATAAACTCCGAACCCTAAATATATAGAGTATGAGGTAATAAATAGTAGTCAATTTATATTTAGTATTTAAAGTTGAATTTTAGTCATACTTACCATTTTATCTACCATACACCTAGGTTTATATTTAAAAAAAGCTGATAAAATATAAGTTGTAAACTCAAAAAGAACCACACTAATTTATATCCCATGAAAAAAATACTAATTATTATCGCCTTCCTTATTATAGGAACTGAGAGTTGGGCCCAATCTAATACAGCCGATGAGAATGCTATAAAAAAAGTATTGGAAAAGGAATCAGAAGCTGCCCAAAATAGAAACTATGAAGAGTGGATTAAATGTTTTGCGCCAACCCCCGATGTGGCTTTTGGTTTTTCCCACTTATTGCCTACATACATGGTGCGAGGATATGACGAGTTGGCTGAAATAGGTAAAAAGGTTTTTAGTGAAAACCTCGAATCCTCGTTTGAGTCCTTTGAATTTACTGATTTTAAAATAAGGATTAATGGGACTTCAGCCTTTGTCACCTATAATCAAACCAATTCTTTAAAAGACGGAACAAAAGTGCGCTATTATAAAGCAGAATATTTAGAGAAAATAAATAATGAGTGGAAAATGATTGGACACATATTCTTACAAGAACCTAAACCGGATACGAGGGCCGAGAAGTAGTTTATTTTTTTAACAAGAATTTTCAAATAATGGTGGCGCCCGTAAAGCGGGGATTGATTTAAACTTTCCTTATTATGTATAAAATAATGGGTCGTTTTTATAAAATTTATAAGTAACAGTAAGGATATAATTATATACAGTATCAACCAATTTTTAAAAATTGCAATTTGAACCGTTAAAATTTAATCTCGGGATGATATAAAGAAAATATTTTGAACCTAAAATTTAACTTTCATGAAAAAATTGATCTCTATTATCGCACTCTTTTTATTTTCAAGTTTTCAACTTTTTGCTCAGCACGACTTAGTTGGAACTTGGGAAAGAAAAAATGACACGATCAATTCAGTAAAAATTATTACACCAACTCATTGGATGGTGTATGCAGAAGAAAAAAATCAAAATGGGACCGAGTTTATGTGGTCTCATGGGGGAACCTATACCTTAAAAGGTAACAATTATGTTGAAAATATTGAGACTGCATCATGGGAAGATTATGGTGAAGTAAAGACTGATTTCACTATTAAAATTGAAGGAAATACCTTATATCATAAAGGAAGTTTAATTATGGAAGACGGTTCGGTAGTACCTATAGATGAGGTTTGGAAAAGAGCTAACACTAACAATTCCTATAATAATAACCCATCTGTTGGCGTATGGGATCAATTAAATTCTACGTATACCCTACCTGATGGAAGCGAAGAATCACATACCAATGATACTGCTACTAGATTTCAAATAATTACGCCAACTCATTGGATGAGAATGAGCCACCGTGATGATAAGTTTGAACATTTCATGGGAGGCACTTATAAGTTTGACGGGAAGAAAATGTATCCAAATTTTGAATTTTCGTCTTTTCCGGATGACGAATACAGTGAAGTAGTAATAGATCAGAGAGTGAACGGGGATAAAATGTACTGGGACGGGTATGCTATCAGTAAGAAAGATAATAAAAAATTAACTTTCAAAGATGAATTTCAGCTGGTAGGTCCAAAAGTATCAAAGTGAGCTTTGGAAAGATAACAGCTAATATTAGATCAAACCTTTCAATAGACTTAACTTGGGATCTTTGCTTATATTCTAAATATGTATACATATTCCCCAAATTGCCATATTATTTAGATTTGTATAGGTCAAATGCGAAAAATTTTACCTACTGGAAGTATGTAAACTGGTAAGTAGAGGATAAAGACTTAGACAGGATAAAAGTGGCCTGATTGTCATTTTTAGATTTGCCATATTTATCAATAAATTTGATCCTTATGTTTTTTTAGGTTCAACAATAACCTACTGGCTATTCCAAAAGAGTAGATTTTAAATTTTATGTTTAAAATTAAACAAATATCATAAAAACTCATTGGAATAAATGTAAATCATCACAAAGCACATCTGAAAATTTTTGATTATATTTATATATAATCCACTGATTTTTAGCTGGTTTTTAATCTGTGATGAGGTTATTTTTGAAACATAACTTTTATTCCTGGAAAGTTATTTTAACTTGTTTATTAATTCTTTGGCCAAACTTGCCAAGCTTTTCTGATACTACTTCTTACGTATTAAAACTTACTGATTTAAAAGACGGGGTAGTTACGCTCAACCAAAACTGGAAATTTCATCCAGGCGATAATCCATCGTGGTCAGATCCTGATTGGGATGACCGATATTGGAAGCCAATAGACCCGACCACTGATATCCATTATTTGACTGAGTTAAGGGAAGCAGAGATAGGCTGGTTCCGTTTGCATTTGGATGTTGATACATCCTTATTAAACATTCCTTTGGCCATGATCATCTTCCAAAGGGGGGCATCAGAGATCTACCTAAATGGCAAATTAATCCATAAACTGGGAAATGTCAGTCAGGATCCTGAAGAAGAGGTGATTTTCAACCCTAATTTTACCCCATATAGTTTTCAGTTTCAGGCCCGATCGGATCAGGTTTTAGCGGTCAGGTTTTCTTTTACAGAAAGGAATCCCTATATGAATTTTCTCGGGTTGTGGGGTGGCAATCCTACCTTCATAGTAAGTTTGGATCAAATGGATAACGCGCTGCAGAGCATGGTTCAGAGTAAAGCTATAGTGACCAGCAGGTTGGTAGGAAAGGCTACTTTTTTATTATTTCTGGCATTACTTCACCTTTTCTTTTTCATCACATATCCATCCAATAAGACTAACCTCTATTATAGCCTTTTCACTATTAGCCTGGCCTTCGGTTACTTTCTGGAACATGTTTTCCGCTTTATGCCCAGAGTAGGAGATTCCTATTTTACAGTAGGGCTGGTCAGCAGTCTCTTTTTCAGCACCTTTATCATTTGGGGTATAATGGCTGTATATTCCTTTGCGAAAGAAAAGTTAGATCGTTTATTTTGGTTTGCTACTTTTTCCGCATTGCTTTTTATTCCGACTTGGAAATGGCCCTATGAGGCTGCTAATTATTATTGGCCTTATTTTCTTACCATGGGGCCATTTGTTGCAGTCATTGTAAGCTGGAAGGCCATTAAAAAAAAGATCAAAGGGGCATGGGTTATCTTTTTTGGCTGGGTGGGAAATTTTATTTTCTGGACTTTGTTTTGTTTATTTCTATTAAATATACTGCCACGATTTCCCCATGATGTAGCCATTACGCTCGATTTGGCTATATTCTGTGCTGCTGTTTCCTTTTCTGTATTGTTGGCTATAGAATATGCCCAGACTAAACGATCCCTACAGACAAGCCTATTAGAAGTAGAGGTAAAGCGTCTTGAAACCGAAAAAATGCAGGAGCTGGACAAGACCAAGTCCGATTTCTTTGCAAATATTTCTCACGAATTCCGAACCCCCTTAACCCTGATCTCAGGCACGGTGGAACAGTTGGAAGAGTATAGAAAAACTTATCCTTTACTGCAAGAAGGTCATGAGGTGATCAAAAGGAATGCGGACCGGCTACTGCAGTTGGTCAACCAATTACTTGACCTTTCCAAACTTGAAGCAGGCAAGTTAAACCTGGAAAAGGAGCCTGGTGAAATAATAAGTTTCCTGAAAAGGATTTCTGGCACATTTGCTTCCCAATTTGAAAGCAAAGGGATCAATTTTATTCAAGAATTGCCAGTAGGTCCTATCTACCTCAATTTCGATCATGATAAACTGGAAAAGATTTTATCCAACCTACTCATTAATGCCTTCAAATTTACCCCCACCGGCGGACAAGTAATCTTCAGTGTTTTACTAATAGAAGAAAGATCATCCGATGTACAAATACAGTTTAATGTAGAGGACACCGGAATAGGTATTTCAACTGAAAGGTTGCCTCACATTTTTGAACGCTTTTATCAGGGAGAGGCATCGGCCACCAGAACATATGAGGGAACCGGAATAGGACTGGCATTGGCCAAGGAACTTACGGACATGCTTGGTGGAACTATCCATGTAGAGAGTAATACAGAAAATGGAACAATATTTACTGCGGAGCTGATTTTTGAGAAGGTGGCTCATGAGGCAGTAACTGAAATGAAGAACATAGAGCATATTCCTCCTTTGCCAATTGCGGAAAGGCAACCTACAGATATTAATCACCAAATATCGGTAGAGCATTCCAATGGTATTTTGCCAGCTGTTTTGATTGTAGAAGACAATCCGGATTTAAGGCATTTCATTACTCAGAATTTGAAGGAAAT
>DATHVH010000384.1:0-6376 GCA_035461405.1 Anditalea sp. | reverse complement strand
ATATTTTTCATAAAGTGTTTATTAACAAATATTTAGATAGGTATATTTAAATCCTTATTATGGTCATATCTTCGGTTTTAGAAACCTGTCTTCAATTCCATCTTAGATAAATTCTTATCAGGTTTTGAGACTCAATTTTTTCCTTGATCCATATAAATATATTACAAATAACTCAGGCCAATTCCTTAGAATGTTATTAAGGGATCGGCCTGATAATTTTAGATTTAGATAATTTTTACTTCACATATGAAGCATCGTTAAGGTAATGGAAACTCTGTCTTACACTTTCAAGAGGTTCATGATTATACCGCTCTACTTCGACAAAGTAATAATCTAAACCTTGCTTATAAGCCGCCTCAAATATGGGACGGTAATCCATCTCGCCACTTTCTCCAAGTTCCTTTTCATCTTTGATATGCAGGAGGGGGAATCTGCCGGCGTGCTTGTTGATAAACGTTGCTGGATCATGTCCTCCTTTTTTGCACCAGTATACATCCAGTTCATAGCAGACTGTTTCAGGATTGGTATTATTGATCATATACTCCAGCATGACTTCTCCTTCAATTTCTTCAAATTCTCTGGCGTGATTGTGAAACCCAAATTTAATTCCCGAACCTGAGGCTATATCTCCAATATCATTATAATAACTATTCCATACATCGAGCTCCTTTAGCGTTTTCGGGATAGGCATGGATGGTTTTATGATATATTCCGCCCCCATTTTTTGATGGTCTTCCACTGCTTTTTTCCACCAATCATGAGCTTCATCTTTTTTATCTGGAGAGTATTTAGGTCCTCCTAAGTGAGCGCTCCGTAACTTAAGTCCCAGGTCCTCAACAAATGTCCTAAATTCAGTTGGAGCCATTCCATATACATTTCCATTGTCATAGCTGGCAGCTTCCAGATCTTTAAAACCAATTTCAGCTACTTTTCTCAATGTGCCTTTTGGATCAGCCTTTAAATCATCTCTAAGTGAGTAAAGCTGTAAGCCTATTTGCTTTTCTGCTGTGGCATTTGCTAATAAATGTAACGGCGATAAAAAACTGCCAATAGCCAAAGCCCCAGATACTTTTAAGAACTCTCTTCGTTTGGTCATATATTTAAGTGGTTAATTTGTATCCGTTTTGGTAATCATAATGTAGTTTGGCAGAAGCTTCTCTATCATCGATGAAGTTTTCCGACTTGGGGTCCCATGCAAGTGGACGCTTAAGTTCATTGGCTATATTGCCAAGGGTACATACCACCAATGTGCTATGTCCTATTTCTACAGGGACTATAGGATCTTTCCTCTTTACTATTGAATCTATAAAATCACCATAATGGGAAGAGTATTCTCTTCTGTCCTGCTCAGGGACAATGTTAAGACTTTCATCGGATGAACTGAAATTTCCTCTAGATACCTGTATCCATCCCTTTTCACCCACGAATTTAACTCCTCTGGTATCTCCATCAAAAGGTGTAGAAATCATCTCTACCCCATTGGCATATTGGAAAGTAAGTGGTGAGTTTTCAGAAGCAGGTATGACTAGGTTAGGTCCATTTCTATCCATCCCGATTCCCCACTGTGCTATGTCAAACATATGCGCGCCCCAGTCTGTCATCAAACCGCCGCCTGTCTCCTGAAACCAACGCCAACCGGCCCAGAATTTTTCTCGTTGATCCCCGTCAAGAGAAATGGGCGGATTTAGCTGCTCATTATAATGTATCTCTGGAAGTGGCCCTATCCATGCTTTCCAGTCCAAACCTTCGGGCACTTCCTGAGGTGGAAGATCATAGGGCCTAGGACTTTCTGGTTGACCTACATGGACAAATACTTGTTTGACTTTTCCTATCTTACCTTTCTGAACCATTCTTACAGCATGCTGGAAATTGGCTTCGGATCGCTGCTGGCTGCCCACAGCCAGCACTACATTATTTTTCCTAACAGCTTTCACTAATTCCTGACCTTCTTTTATGGTAAGGGTAAGAGGTTTCTCTAAATAAATATCTTTGCCAGCCTTACATGAATCTATCGCCATGAGAGCATGCCAATGATCAGGGGAGGCGATAACTACTGCATCTATATCTTCACGGGCCAGCAGATCTTTATAATCCGCATAGGTTTCCACCTTAGTAGATTTATCGTTCTCCTGATTATATTGGTTTACCCGCTGTTCGAAACGCTCTCTTTTTATATCATATACATCTGCACATGCCAAGACTTCTACTCCCGGGATTCTCATCATACCGTTTAGTATGCCTATAGCCTGCTGACCAACTCCTATAAAACCTAACCTTATTATGTGATGGTCTGTAGGTAAAAGTGGAAGAGATGAGGATGATTTAGCCCACCCGAGAGAGGGAAGGACATTCAAACCAATGGCACTTAATATTGAAGTACCTAAAAACTTCCTCCGGGAGAAGGAATTTTTATTATTTTTCATTATTCAATGGGTTTATTTTGGTTATCCTTATTTAAAGTCTTAATATAATTTATTTGGACGGAATATTCTTTATTTTTATAAAAACACGTTTGAATTATTTATAAAACGTTTTACTTACTTTGCTCTTGGTAGAAAATTTTCAAAAAAACGTAACCCAAAATGAATCTTTAACATGCCTAAAATTTTTCTATTTCTTATTACTTCTTTATTGACTAATATGGCTATTGCCCAAACTTCACTGGAGTTTGAAAATCCTGTTAAACAAAGGGTATTTGTACTCACCGATATTACCAACGAGCCTGACGACCAGCAATCACTGGTTCGTTTTCTAGTCTATGCAAATGAATATGATATTGAAGGATTGGTGGCCACTACATCCACCCACCTGAGAAGCAAGACTAGAAAAGACAAAATTGAAGCATTGGTGAGGGATTATGCAAAGGTGAAAAGCAACCTGGAAAAACATGCACAGGGATATCCTGATGCTGAATACCTACTTAGCATTACAACTGAACATCTGCCTCTTTTTAGTATGGAGGGCGTAGGAGAAGGAAAGGATTCACCAGGTGCTGATTTGCTGATCAAGGCGGTAGATAAAGAGGACAACCGTCCCTTATGGGTTTCTGTTTGGGGTGGTGCCAATTGCCTTGCCCAGGCATTGTGGAAAGTTCGGGAAACAAGATCGAAAGAGGAGGTAAAGTCTTTTGTCTCCAAAATTAAAGTATACACCATATCTGATCAAGATTTTACGGGGCAATGGATCAGAAATAATTTCCCGGAATTATTTTACATAGTAGATGCCAGTGCCGGAGATTCCTATATTGAGTATTATAAGGCTACGTGGACAGGAATAGCAGGGGATAAATTTTATAAAAATGGCCCCGGATTACATTTTGATTTGGTGGATAATCCCTGGTTGGAAGAGAATATCCGCGAAAACCACGGACCTTTGGGAGCAAATTACCTATCTGTAGATTACATCATGGAAGGTGACACCCCTTCCTTTTTGGGACTGATCAACAATGGCCTGGGATGGTATATAAGTCCTGCCTATGGGGGCTGGGGAGGAAGGTATGAATTTTTTCGCTCTTATGCAGAAAAGGACAAGATATGGACCAGCTCAGTGAATACTCAGGATGAAATAGTTTTACCAGATGGCAGGAAGGAAGCCTCTAATCAGGCTACCATCTGGAGGTGGCGGGAAGCTTACCAACACGATTTTGCGGCTAGGATGGATTGGAATATTACTGATGATTTCAAAAATGCGAATCACAATCCCATAATAGTCTTGAATAAAAATGAAGGAAAAGCAGTAGCAAAAGGTAACTTTAAAAAGGGATCAACAGTGCAGCTCTCAGCTAAAGGGACCCACGATCCTGATGGAGACAAATTGGCTTATAGGTGGTTTGTCTACAAAGAAGCCGGTAGGTTTGATGGTGATTTAATAATAGCCAATCCTGAGAAAGAGGAGATAAGTTTCACGATGCCTGAACTGAAAAAGGGTCAGGAACTGCACATCATGCTGGAAGTAAAAGATGCCGGCGAGCCTGCGCTATACAGTTATAGAAGGATTATCTTAAATAATTAAAATGTAACTTGTCTTCCTATTGATATTGGCGCAGGAGTCTATAGTCTGTCTTCCTGCATAAGAAGGACGGAACACCTGTTCTGATAGCTATCGTATTGAGAAGGAAAACCGAAACACCTGAATAGCCATAAAGATCATTTTATTAATCTAATTTATATTCGTTTTGAATACTGGTAAGAAAGCATATTTACATATTATAAATAAAAACCCTTTTGATATGAAAAATAGATACTTTTTAATGATCTGTATACTAATGATATTATCTGCTAGTCAAATAGCTATAGGACAACAAAGGAAAAATAATCTTCGTCAAACGATGGTTACTATCGTGGATGAAAAATTTTATATAAATGGCACTCCTACTTATGAAGGTGTAACCTGGGAAACATCATATGGAGGATCATACTCCTTGGAAGGTTTGCTAATGAACGCTCGTCTTGTTCAGGGTGTATTTGACGATCTGAACACAAACACTCGTGGACAATGGGCCTATCCAGATACGGGGGAATGGGATCCTGACCGAAATACCGACGAATTTGTCATGGCTATGGCCTCGTGGAAGGAAAACGGACTTTCCGGATTTACTTTAAATTTGCAGGGAGGCTGTCCATATGGATATTGTAGCAGTTTTCCATGGGACAATTCTACATTTGCTCCGGATGGTTCACTCAGGGATCCCTTTATGCAGCGGACAGAACGTATTATTGATAGGGCTGATGAATTGGGGCTAATTGTCATACTTGGATTGTTTTATTTTGGAGAAGACGGGATTCTAAAAGATGAGGAAGCAGTCAGACATGCAGTGAGAAACGCTGCTACTTGGGTACTGGAAAAAGGATATACAAATGTCATCATTGAGATTAATAATGAATGTTCTATTCCTGCATATGACCATGAAATCTTAAAATGTGAGCAGGTACATGAACTGATTAAACTGGTCCAGAATATCGAAATAGAAGGCCGAACCCTTTACGCAAGCACTTCGTTGGCCGGAGGTCATGTGCCAACTGACAATATAGTAGCCGTTTCTGATTTTATACTCCTTCATGGCAATGGTGTACAGGATTATAGAAGGATCACAGAGATTTCGGAAGAAGTTCGTAATAAAGCTGTTTACCGTCCCATGCCCATGGTAAATAATGAAGATGACATACCATGGAGAAATCAGAAACAGGGATGGGAAGAAACAGGAAATAATTTTGTTGCCAGCGTTAAAAGCTATACCGGCTGGGGATATTTTGACTTTCGACTTCCTGATGAGGATACTGATTATAATTTAGGTTTTCAAAGCATTCCTGTAAACTGGCAGATTTCATCTGAGCGCAAGCAGAATTTCTTCCAATTATTGGCAAAAATCACCGGCAGTCCGGGCACCCCACTAATAGATCTTGATTTTTCGGAGAAAATAGGAGAACAATTTAATGTCACCTTAAAAGCAGGCCCTGCCCATATTGAAATTGAAAAACTGGAAATCATAGTCAATAACAATATAGTTACTACAGCTTATGAATTACCTAAAACCTTTCTTATGGATGAGATTGATCATGAAATTATGGAAGGTGAACATTGGATTAAGGCGCGACTTACTTATTCTATTGAGGGACGCCAAATCACTGTTGAATCACCCTATTATAAAAACCCATGGTGGCCGTATGGCGGGATTAAGAAAGATTGATAATGTGCAAGATATTGAATCTGCCAGATAAGGTTATCCGTGAAATAACCCATAGTAATGGATTAAAATATAGATATTTATATTATGGTTATCCGCCTTGTTACCAGTAGTAGACGTCAATAAGTAAAAGAATGGATAATAACAAGATATTCCTAGCTTCGGTCTTTGGTTATGGGTCTTTCGTCCATTCCGGAACAAAGAAATACAGCTGACTGCCAACCTTGCGGATAACTATAATTTATATTTACAAAACCAGTTATATTTTGATTTAGGATGAGACAAAATTATATTATTTTATGTGCGCTGATTTTCATTTTTTCTCTGGGAGCCAAAGCTCAGGATTTACCTGCAAACCGTTCAATTTTTATAGAGGGCTTGGGAAATGGACTTACTTATTCTATAAACTATGACACACGGTTTGGACCAGGCGCTAGCGGGTTTGGTGGGAGGGGAGGCTTTGGATTTATTCCTGTACAGGGGGTAAATATTACCTCATTTCCTTTTGTACTGAATTATCTGTTGGGGAGAAATAATCATTACTTTGAATTTGGTGTTGGTGCTACTATTCTGGCAATTGGGTCAAATAATAATAATGGCAATATTACCCGGAGCGAATTCGATAGGACTACCGGTATGGGGGCTACTTTGAGTTTAGGATATAGATATCAGCCTCTCAATGGGGGATGGATG
>DATHVH010000383.1:0-5188 GCA_035461405.1 Anditalea sp. | reverse complement strand
AGAACTCAAATGGGTCGATGAACCAAAAGGCTCTGGAGCCATGAATCAGGCTATTCGGCAAGAACAGACCGATCTTGCCATTATTCTGACGGAAAGTTTTATAAAAGATGCTTCAGAAGGAAATAAAGGCAAAATCATAGGTTTTCATGTTCAAAGCCCTTTGACCTGGGGCGTACATGTGCCAGCGTCTGCAGAAGTAAGTGAAATAAATCAGTTGGATAAAGCTCCGGTTCTGATCAGCAGATATGGATCGGGTTCACATTTGATGGCATATCTGCTGGCCAAACAACATCAGTGGGATCCAAAGACGCTGAATTTTAAAGTGATAAATAATCTTGAAGGGGCAAGAGAGGCTTTTAAAACCGGAGGGGCACAGGCTTTTTTATGGGAAAAATACACTACTAAACCTTATGTGGATAGAGGCGAATTTAAGCGTATAGGGGAAATTCCCACACCTTGGCCATGCTTTGTAATAGTAGCTTCACCAGCTGCGCTTCAGCGCTTCCCAAAAGAAATTAAAGAAGTCCAAAAGCAGCTATATGCCACATCAGCTTCACTGCTGGATGACAAAAAATCACTGGCTGACCATATCAGTATTTATTATGATATAAAGGTGGCTGACATTGATGCCTGGCTGGAACAGACCGAATGGGCAATTGATCCATCTATGTCTAAAGCCGCCTTGGAACAGACCATGCAGATACTTCTCGATCTTGACCTGATAGATAATAAATTGTCTCTGGATGAACTGGTGGCAGAAGATTTTGTGAAGCTTATTTAAATGCCCGTAGTCGAGGATCGACAGACCACATGTATGTATTTGTGGCCGGTGGATCGTCGACTGTGGTTTTCTTATTTCATCTCCTCCCAATCCCACTCCTCATTGATCTGCGTGATGGCGTGGTGGGCTGTAAGATCATATTGGCAGGGAACGATAGAAGCATAATTATTGGCTATGGCCCATTCATCGTTATCTTCTCCTTTGTCAAAATTCACGAAGTTACCGGCAAGCCAAAAGTATTTTTGCCCGTTAGGATCGTACCGTTCTTTAAACTCTTCCTGCCATTTGGCCCTAGCCTGTCGACATAGCTTTACTCCTTTGATAGGTTCATTCCTTTTTGGCGGGAAGTTTACATTTAAAGCTACTCCCTTGGGCATACCATGATCCAGTACCTGCTTGGCAATTTTATAAACCAATTCTTCTACATGGGAAAATTCTGCTTTTGAACTATAGTCACATAAGCTAAAGCCTATCGAAGGGAATCCTTCAATGGCACCTTCTATGGCAGCTGACATAGTCCCGGAATAGAGTACACTGATGGATGTATTACTACCGTGATTGATACCACTTACCACTAAATCTGGTGCACGATCTTTAAGTACATAGTGTTTACCTAATTTCACACAATCCGCAGGGGTTCCACTGGATTTATAGGCAAGTACATCTGTAAAAATCTCTTCTTCTACTAGTCTGAGGGTATTTCCGATAGTAATAGCATGGCCCATTCCGGATTGGGGGCTATCAGGAGCCACTACTACCACTTCACCAAGTTTTTGCATTATATTGACCAAGACTCGGATACCACGTGAGGTAATCCCATCATCGTTGGATACTAAAATAAGGGGTTTTGACATTTTATTCTTTTAATTTATTGTAATAGGCGGTTATCCGCAAAAGGTCTCCCCTTTGGTCATGTTGTAATCGGTTTTTTCTGATAAAAAGTTTAATCTCCTGAGACTTGTCATCCATTAGATTGATGAGATCTTTTCGTTTTTGAGAATATTTCTGAATGCGACCGTCCTGAAGAAAGTAAAAATTAAAAGCTAACTTATTCATTCCCATCATAGGTCCGCCCCACATGGGGTTCATATACATGCCACCCATACCCATACCGCCCATACGGTTTTCTACTGTAATGTACTCTCGACAAAGTAAAGTCATATCTGGGCCATCCGTAAGCAATTCAAAAAAAACTGGGACCTCATAGTCAGTATTCATAGCATAAGGAAGGCTATAAAAAGTCCTAATACCTCCATAATATTCATCGAGAATTTCAAAGAATTCAATAGACGAAGAATTATATGTTTCTATCCCCTGCTGCCCACGTCTCTGCACAATATTGGTTTCCAAGTCATATTTTAAGGTACCGGGCAAAACCTCACCATTAGCCATCATCAGTTTTCCTTCATGCCAGATCTGGCTGGGAAAATTTTGGCCATTAACAAAATGGAAGGTCAAAAGGGTAAGGAAAATAATATTTAATAACTTCTTCATACTCAAGGAGGTTTTCTATACTACCATAACGAAAATTTGCTTTAAAATGTTAAACTCTCTTCCTTAAAAAAAAATAAAAAAACCCAGTCAATCTGGGCTTTTTATTACTTATTTAATTTTATCTATTTCTTTTTTAAGAATAGTATGCCCCATTTTATCTCGCTTAGTCGTTAGATATCTTTCATTATGAGCATTAGGCACCATTTCCAAAGGAACATTTTCTACTATTTCTAATCCATAACCTAGCAATCCGGCTCTTTTTGTAGGATTATTGGATATCAGCCTGATATGTCTTACACCTAGATCCCTAAGAATCTGTGCTCCTACCCCATAATCCCGCTTGTCCATTGGGAAGCCTAAAGCTGTATTTGCCTGAACAGTATCCATGCCTTCTTCCTGAAGTTTATAAGCTTTCAGTTTATTGATCAAACCTATACCTCTCCCTTCCTGATTCATGTAAAGGATGATTCCCTTGCCTTCCCTTTCTACCATTTCCATAGCCGTATGCAGCTGATCACCACAGTCACATCTGCAGGACCCAAAGATATCACCAGTGATACAGCTGGAGTGAACTCTTACCATAAGCGGTTCATTTTCTTCCCATTCTCCTTTTATCAAAGCTAAATGGATCTCATCCGTATTGGTCTGGCGAAATGCTACCAGATTAAAATTACCCCACTCAGTAGGTAAATTTACTCCTATTTCCCGCTTAATCAATGACTCATGCTTCAATCTGTAAGCTATCAGATCCTTTATAGTCACTAGCTTTAGATCAAACCTTTTAGCCACTTCCACCAAGTCTGGTAGCCTGGCCATAGATCCGTCTTCATTCATAATTTCCACTAAAACCCCTCCTGGAGCAAACCCAGCCAGCCGGGCAAAATCCAGCGCTGCCTCAGTATGTCCAGTTCTCCTGAGGACTCCTCCTCTCTTTGCCTTTAATGGAAAGATATGACCTGGTTTGCCTAATTCTTCTGGTTTAGTGTCTGGATCTACCAGGGCTTTGATCGTCTTTGCCCTGTCACTCGCGGATATACCAGTAGAGCATCCATGACCTATCAAGTCCACGGAAACAGTAAATGGAGTTTCGTAAGTAGCTGTATTTTTTCCCACCATGAGCTCCAATCCTAGCTCGTCACACCTGTCCTCTACCAGAGATGCACAGATAAGACCACGACCATGGGTCGCCATGAAATTTATGATTTCGGGGGTTACTTTTTCTGCAGCACAGATAAAATCACCTTCGTTTTCACGATCTTCATCGTCTACTACTATGATGACCTCTCCGTTTTTTATTGCCTCAATCGCCTCTTCAATGGTGTTGAGCTTGAATTCTTCTGCCATAATTATGTTGAAAGACTAAAATTTAGGTGCAAAATTACACTCTTTATTCTCTAAAACCGACAAAAGCGGATTTTAGTTTGGCTTAATTTGATATGACGGTACCCAGATGCTTGTCTATAGCTATTTGATAATTTTTAAGCTCCATATATACTTTCTGTAGGTCTTCTATTTCCTGATCTGACGCAGATTTCATTTTGACCATAGTCTCATCCAGCATCTTTTTAAGTACATTACGTTTTAGACGAAGCACAGCATCATATACCGTCTTGGATAAATTGTCTTTTTCCAGTGTAGTATATATCTGATGTCTGCGGATCCAAGAAAGTGACATGTCATATTTCACAGTGATCATACTTACAATTTCAGATTTCACGTTGGAATCGTTGGTCTGAAGAAAATATTGGGGTTCGGGCAAAATGCCTTCGCTGAGTGCTTTTTTGTATTGGAGCAATATCTTCTGACAGACAGGGGTTTCGAAGCTGAGCTCGGCTATCTCCTGAAGTAAGTATTCACATACATGCAGGTCGTCGGATATTTTTTCAAATCCATATGCGATCAATAGCCGTAAAGTTTCCCTTTCATATTCCTCTAACCTTTTAGCATTGGGCTGATGTTTTTCTACAGGAAGAAATTCCTCAAAAGGCGTATCTACTTGGGCTGGCTGCTGCTGCTCCCGCTTTGATTTAAAATCAGCATCCCGTTGCCCTTTTAAAAAAATCTTGTTCAGCTCAGTTTGGACCAGCTCCTCCTCTATCTGAAGAAGTCTTCCAGATTCTTTTATATAAACGGACCGTATGAGTGGATCGGGTATTTTTGCTATACTTTGAACTACCTGTCTGATGACGTCCGCCCTCTTGATAGGATCATTCTTCGCCTCCTGATTATATAGATCAATCTTAAATTCTATAAAATCACGTGCATTGTCTTTCAGATAATTTTGAAATACTTCCGTACCTACCTTACGGGAATAGCTGTCAGGATCATCGCCATCTGGAAATACCACCGCCTTCACATTGAGACCTCCTTCCAGCAGCATATCTATACCCCTGAGTGAAGCCTTGATACCGGCGGCATCTCCGTCATATAATACGGTTACATTATCTGAAAAGCGCTTGATAAGCTTAATCTGCCCTTCTGTCAAAGATGTACCAGAAGAAGCGACCACATTTTCTATCCCCGCTAAGTGAAGGGAAACCACATCGGTATACCCTTCTACCAGATAGCAATTATCCGCCTGCCGAATAGCCTGTTTGGCCTGGTACAATCCGTATAGCACATCACTTTTGTGATACACTTCTGTTTCAGGGGAATTGATGTATTTGGGCTGCTTTTTATCCTGTGTAAGTATTCTTGCTCCAAATGCGATAGGCTTACCCCCCAGATTATGAATAGTAAATATGACCCTATTCCGGAAGCGATCATATACACGGGATTTTTCACCCTCCTTTTCTAGTACTAAACCAGCTTTTAAGAGGATTTCCTCACTGTGGCCTGCTTTTTTGCCTTCCGTGAGCATATGGTCCCAGCTGTCCAAGGCATAGCCAAGGTCAAATTTTTCTATAATCTTTT
>DATHVH010000382.1:0-4399 GCA_035461405.1 Anditalea sp. | reverse complement strand
CAGGATGAAGAAACAGGGCTTTACTTTGAATTATTGGAAAAATCAGTGCACCAGTTAAAAAGCACTTTGGATGAACAGGTCGATCAAATCAAGGATACCCTATCACTAAAAACCAATTTGGAACCCATAAATTTAAATGAGGTATTCCATTCCATCACAGATTCCATTCGCTCACTGATAGAGGATTCCAAGGCTGTCTTCAGGGTTAATTTCTCTGAAGCGGGACAACTCTTGGCCAATAATTTTTCTTTGCAGAGCATCTTTTTAAACCTTATCTCCAATTCCATAAAATATGCCCGGCCGGGGATACCTCCTGAAATAACCATAGTGTCAAAAAAAACAGCAGAAGGTATCCAGATCCGGTTTACTGATAATGGGATAGGGTTTGATATGGATAAAAACAAAAACAAATTATTTGGCTTGAACCAGGTATTTTCCCAGCACAGTGACAGTAAAGGGATCGGTTTGTATCTGGTAAAAAACTATATGAATAATTTGGGGGGTAATATAGAAGTGACCAGCCAGATCAATGCAGGATCTAGTTTTACTTTGACTTTTAAGAATTAAGGTTTATTTTTTTAGTTATTGTCAGCTATGAGATAAAGCCATTGCAATCAGACTAATTTTTTCAAGCACTGAAATGCTGTTTGAATTTACCCTGAAAATATTGCGCCCTGTCAGGGCTTAGCTTGACAGATTTTAAATATTCGAGGGGCTGCACCCCTCGCTGGAGTATGTCGGCCCTTCAGGCCTATGTACTCCGATTGATTATGTCACGCGAGATAGAACCTCTCAATTGGCGAGCCTTGGCACCCCGGTTGAATTGTAAAGCGCTGAATTGCCTGTCCCGATAGGAACGTATCGGGATGCTTAATACCTTAGCGATGGGTGCAGCCCATCGTTTTATATTGGATAATTCGTTTTAAGCGCTGAAATGCCTGTCTCGATAGGAACGTATCGGGATGCGCAATATATTGGGGTGAGTGCTACCAATGGTTTGATCCGACTACAAACTTCAACTGAAAAACCAGGCAAGGCACACCTGTCTGCCGGTAGGTAGAGCCTCGTATATAGGGCTACCATGGCACAGCCTTGGTACAACAGGTCCCTACATTTTAAACCGCCTTTAAATCCATCGCATAGTGATAACTGATAAATGACCTGGAATGCTCATTTTCGAGCCATGCACTTTCTCGATGGCTTAGTTCGACTATTTCATAGGGTTTGGTATTTTTGAATTTTTCACTCACCATCTCAAGAATGGACAGCTCATCATCAGAAAATAAGTCTTTATTAAAGGGACGGTCTTTTCTGCCTTCCAAAAACTGCTTCTGGCCACCTTCCGGTAATTCTTCATACAAGATGTTAATTACATTTTGCTTTGCCAGACTTTCGAAAATAGATTCAAAGCTATTGGGAACGGGTCCATAAGGAATGGCTTTATACTTAGTACCGCCAACCGATCGGCCATGCTCTCGATACATTACAAAATCTACATAGAATAACAGCTTATTCATTTTAGTTTTGTAGCAAGGGACATTCTGGGCAAAAAACACGATCAATTCGGTAAGCTTTTTATAATCAGGATTTTTGTAGCCAGTGTATTCATCAGGCTCAATTCCACCCATTAGATAGTTTTCGAGATTTACAAACAGCGAATCTTTTTCGGATATAAGTCGCTTAATTCTTTGAATTAGATCTGTCTTGGCCTTAGCAGATATGGGTTCCCAATCATTGACCAAGGTTAAAAATTTAGCAGGATCTTTGGCAATCTTCAACAGGTTGGCATTGGCCATGGTCGGTAAATCGCCTTTTTCATATTGAGCGTAAGTGTTGGGGCCGAACCCTAAAATTTCACCCATCCTGGAAGCCTTAACCTCATACTTCTCCCTCATAGCTTTTATTTCTTCCGGTAGTGGGATATGATGTTTAGCTCTGTATTGGGTATATAATCGAAGCATGTTAACTTCATCCACTGTGGTGGTGGTAAACTGCTCCCCGGAATTTTCACATTTATAAAATTGAAATGGAATTTTAAATGATTCTTTGCGAAATGGAACTTCTCTCCATTCGTAAGATAGTTTCATTTCTTTTCCAGTTATTGGGCTTTTCATTGTGACTTATGTTTTAATGGGTAAAGCATTGGATGATCTGCAGTGTGAAAGGATATGCATATGGTATTGGATCCTTCCGCACCTAATGTAATCTTAATGTAGATTTCATGGCCTTTCAGTACTTTTCCAAAAACCCACATTTCCTTGCTGCCGTACCAATCTTCCGGTATCGGTCCTTGGCTGTAATCTTCAATAGTCAGGTTGTCCAATACTCCTTCTCTATCTACCGGTCGTAGTTCCAGTAAGGCTAAAGTTTTAAAGTTCTTGTCTCTGCCTAGGAAAAGGACACCCCAAATCTTTTTCTTCTCTTTGAAGTCTTTCAAAAAAGTCTCAACTTCTTTCTTTTTAGTAACGTCCTGCAAAGTTATAAAGTTTTTATTAATTCACTATATAGTTAAAAATAATAATATTAAATACAAAATTTTCACTTTAAAATTTTTTATTGTTGATTAATTAGTTTGCTTCTGCCAGGGCAAATGACTAAAAATGAAATAATAAAAGCTCTGAGTTTGTATGAAAATTCGTGAATAAATTCCGTATTTATTACGCCCTGTCAGGGCTTGGATTTACGGTTCTTATTTATTCGAGGGGCTTCACCCCTCGCTGTAGTATAGCGGCCTTTCAGGCCTATGAACTCCGATTGATTATATGATGCGAGATAGAGCCTCTCAATTGGCGAACCTTGGCACCATTTAAAGCGCTGAAATGCCTGTCCCGATAGCAACGTATCGGGATGCGCAATACCTTAGCGAAGGGTGCAGCCCATCGTTATGAAAGACACGAAACGGTTGGCAGGACACCCTGATCAGTAGCGGTGTAGGTGGAAAATTTCCTTTACTTTACCCTGTAGCTCAGGCGCATGGTGATGGAGGCGGTCTTTTCTTTTGAACTGGTATTGAAGGTGCCTCCCCAGGAGTAATCCTCAGCGGAATTTTGTCCGGTAATCTGGAAAATGCCCATGTTGGCTGAGATCAGCTGGCCCAGTTTGGATCCGGAATTTTCGGCGATCCGCTCTGCCCGAAGCCGTGCATCTTCGGTGGCCTTGGAGATCATTTCTAACTTGAGGCTTTCCAGTTGAGTGTAATAATATCTGGGAGGCTGTGAATAGAATTTGACACCCTGCAGGAGAAGTTCTGTGATCTCTCTTGAGATTTGTTCCACTTTATCGACTTCACTGGATTCTATCTGTATAGATTGGTTTAACTGGTAACCCAAAAATGTCTGCCCGATAAAATTCCCGTTAGCGCTGTAATTTTGCTCGTATTGGGGGTTGGTGTTCACTGCGTTGAAAATGATCTGTTCCTGGGGAATGCCCTTCCGGGTGAGGTAATCCGTGACGGCTTTCCGGTCTTTTTCCAGGGCTGCATAGGCATCTTTGATGTCGTAGCTTTCCCTACTAAAGTTTCCCTCCCAAACCACCAGGTCTGAGGAGAAATTTTGCTGGCCCAGCCCTGTGACATCGACTGTGCCTGCCTGCTTGTTTCTGTTGATGATCGCATTACCCAGAAGGGCTGCCGATATGATGATGGCCAGAGCAAAAATAGCGGCGGTAAGGTGCTGTTTCATAGAATATTAAATAGATATGCAAATCTAAAAATTAAAATGTTCATTATAAGATATTCCACTACTAGTATTTTTTGCGTAGGCAGAGACTCTTGCCTTCTTTTCATCATGATGGCGGATGCGGGTAGAAGGAGGATAGTGGTTTCACACTTGCTTCCTGATAGGGATGGCGTAGTAAGAATTTCACACAGAGACGCAGAGACGCAAGGAAAAAAAGGGAAGTTATATACATAGAGTGCAAAGAAATAATTGCAAAGATTTTTAGAAGAAATATTTGGGAAAAAGAATTATTAAGCGCTGAAAGAGTGAATATCTTAGCGATGGGTACAGCCCATCGATTTATATCGGATAATTCTTTTTAAGCGCTGAAATGCCTGTCCCGATAGGAACGTATCGGGATGCGCAATATATTAGCGGTTGGTGCTGCAGTTAGTTTTTGATTTACCCAAAACAAGACCGATGAATTTCGCACCTCTCGAGACAGGCCTTAAAGGTGAGGCTTAGTCCGTCTGTAATTGCGTATAATAAGCCCCCTATACGAAGCAAAACCCCCTTTAGGGGGCAGGGGTAAAGACAAGTTTTCAAGGGGCTGGAGGTACAGATGGATTTTTAGAATATACAGATAATTCATATTTAAGATTTCTCCCTTTAGGCGAGCTGATCCTTTTTGCAAAGCACCTCATCCCTAAATTTTTATCCACAACTCTTAAATTTCCCCTATT
>DATHVH010000381.1:0-19088 GCA_035461405.1 Anditalea sp. | reverse complement strand
GCCTATGGGCAACTGCTTTTCTATCACAGGATGCCTACCATCCCTAATCTCCAGTGCATCCGATTCTGTACATTTAGGTCTGCAGTAATTGTTTGCTTTAGCCACCTGGGCAAATGATAGCAGACAATCTACCGTCCCCAGCATGCGGGCATTTTGCTGAATGCTGGCCACATACGTAGTAGCATCCTGTACGAGCAGATTAAAGTATTTCTGCTCCAATACGATCAACCTTTCCTCCGCATGAAGAATTTTTTCTTCGTAAACTTTCAGTTCTTCGGTAATGTACCGCTCAGCATTTACTAGGGTCTGCTTTCGGATCCACTCCTGAGGGACCTTATCCTTATGTGTGTTCGATACTTCCAAGTAGTAGCCAAACACTTTATTATAAGCCACCTTCAGAGACGATATGCCGGTCCGTTGAACTTCACGACGCTGGATCTGCAGTAAGTAATCTTTACCGGAAGTGGCCAGCCTTCTGTATTCATCAAGATCCTCATCGACTCCGTTTTTTATAATGCCTCCCTGATGGGTGAGCATAGGGGCATCTTCCAAGAGTTCATTTTCTATTTTCTCAAGTAAAAATTCACATGGATTGATCTGGTCCGCTATCTTTTTTAAGGAAGGGTTTTTCTGTGATTTTAGCAGGTTTTTGATCGGCACAGTGCTTTTTAGCGCTTTTCTTAGCTGGTTCATCTCACGTGGATTTATCCTACCCACAGCCACTTTTGATATCAGCCTTTCAAGATCACCGATCTGCTTCAGGTAAACCAGTATCTCATCACTGAGCTCGGATTCTTTATGAAAGTGGTCCACTATCTTTAACCGCTCTTCTATAGGCTCTTTCTCTTTCAGCGGCAGTACCATCCATTTCTTCATCATCCTTGATCCCATGGGAGTCACCGACTGGTCAAGAATATTGATCAAGGGTACGCCTCCATCCTGATGTGAATAGACCAGCTCCAGGTTACGTATTGTAAATTTATCCAGCCATACAAAGTTCTCCTCTGCTATGCGTGAGATGGAGGCGATATGCTTTACTTCCTTATGTTCTGTTTCTTCCAAATAGTAAAGTACCGCTCCTGCAGCTATAAGCCCGCATTCGAGGTTTTCTATTCCAAACCCTTTTAGATTGGCTGTTTCAAAATGGTTGATGAGTTTTTCATATGTATAGTCATACTGATAGACCCAGTCCTCACAGTGGAACGTGTTGTAGTTGTCTTTCAGAAATTCTTCGGCCTTAGCCTTATGTGCCTTGGAATAGATGATCTCTGCCGGGGCAAAGCTTTGGAGCAATTTATCCAAGTACGATAGATTTCCTTCAGCAGCCATGAACTCTCCAGTGGATAAATCAAGAAATGCCACTCCATGGGTGTCCTTACTGAAATAAATAGAAGCCAGATAATTATTCCTTCTTTTATCCAGTACATTGTCATTGAAAGAAAGTCCCGGTGTCACCAGCTCCGTGACGCCCCGCTTCACTATGCCCTTTACCTCTTTGGGATCTTCAAGCTGGTCACAGATAGCCACTCTATTTCCGGCCCTGACCAGCTTAGGGAGGTAATTGTCCAAAGAATGGTGGGGAAAACCGGCAAGTTCTATGTGCGAAGCAGAACCGTTTGCTCTTTTGGTGAGTACGATATCCAAGATTTTACTGGCTTTGACGGCATCTTCACCAAAAGTCTCGTAGAAATCTCCTACCCTAAAGAGAAGCAAGGCACCGGGATGCTTTGCCTTTATAGCATTATACTGCTTCATCAGAGGGGTTTCTTTCACTGCTGCCTTGGACATTCTATAGGTATTTAAATCTTTATGCTAATTTTGATATCTAATTCAACTTTGAAATTAAGGGATTTTACTCAAAAAGCAGATGAAAAAATTAAGTATGGACGAATTAAACCGTCTATCAGTGGAAGAATTTAAGCAGATGGATAAAACTCCTTTAGTATTAGTGCTGGATAATGTGCGGAGTCTGAACAATGTGGGTTCCTCTTTTCGAACTGCCGACGCCTTCAGATTGGAAAAGATAATGCTCTGCGGAATAACTGGTACACCACCAAATCGCGAGATTCAAAAAACAGCTTTAGGTGCTACAGAATCTGTTACCTGGGAACATATCCCGACTACATTAGAGGCCGTAGAAAAGCTCCGCGCAGAAGGGTATATCATCATAGCCATAGAGCAGGTGGATAAAAGTCAGATGCTTCAGGATTTTATGCCAGAGCATGGAGGAAAATATGCACTAATATTTGGTAATGAGGTTTTTGGTGTTGAAGAGCAGGTTATCCACACGGCTGATCACGTACTTGAAATTCCACAGATCGGAACCAAACATTCGCTGAACATTTCTGTAACCATGGGTATAGTCATATGGGATTTTATGAACAAGAGTGGGTACCTGAAACAGGTTTAGGAATAATCTATCAAAATGTCGAAATATATGGGTTTTCTGTTAGAGAATTAAGTTATCCCCACTCCAGCTCTTGGAATTATTATGATGAATTTAGCCGTAAAGTTAGATCTTAATAGACATTGCAACTTTTAAGACTTTGTTGAGGTTTTTATATTTAAAGAATAGCTATAAACAAATTAATTGTTTTTAATTTGAAAAATAGAAATTTAAAAAGTAAAGTTTTTTTATAAAATAAACGGTGCAACTTTATGACAACATTAACCTATCGCATCATGCTAAATGAGGAACCCGAAGGCGGCTATACCGTTACAGTTCCTGCATTGCCCGGTTGTATTACCTATGGAGAAAACCTTCAGCATGCACTGGAAATGGCTAGGGAAGCCATAGAAGGATATATTGAGGTGCTGAAAGAGCAGGGTGAAAAAGTGCCGGACGATAGTAAAACGCTTGAATATTCTCTAACTCTGTCTTCCTGATATGGGAACTCCTCCTGCTTTTACACCAAAAGAACTTTGCAGATTACTGGAAAAGCGTGGCTTTAAACTTAAACGCATAAAAGGCAGTCACCACTACTACCAACAAACGGATACCGGTAGGATTACAGTAGTACCTATGCATAATAAGGACCTCCCAAAAGGTACTTTCCACGCAATCCTTAAACAGGCTGGAATTGATAAAAACGAACTTTGAAGCTTTTTCAATTGCAAAATCATTTTCTAAATAAGGTATCAAAAATCTTAGTTTTTATAAGTAATGATCTATAAAAAACTAAAAAAATCCGGAGATAAATCTCCGGGCTCTGCCTGATTTTACCAGAATCAGACAACGTTCACCATATTAAAAAATTTAACCACACATTATCTTAATACCTGAAGCAAGGAATGATCCTGCTTCTTCTGTCTCTCTGATTTGGATCTCCATACATGAAGCTATATCTAATGGAAATCTCATGTGCTCCACCTGCATTCATCAAACCCAATTTAGAAGTAGTGAAGTCAAAACTATAACCCACATCCATCCCGCTATCAAAAGAGAATCCAAATAGAGCTACAAAAGATTCATTATTGGGAAGAGCGTATTTTACTGGCAATCCCCTATACCATAGACCCATCACCATAGGTTGTAGGTACACCTGGGCACCTACATCCAGTTGATTAAACGGGTCCTGATTTTTATAGTTGAAGGCAAAGGATAATTCTCTCTCCTGTCTTGAGTTACTGAAGAAATTATTGATCCCTCCAGAACCCAGGTCTATTTTTACTCCACCATGGGCCGATAGCTTCATGGGTAATTTACTGATATTATGATCTATGAAGGATACATTGGGCTGAGTAAGGTGGTGCCCAGATATCCCAAACCAATACCTTTCTGAATTCAGTAACATACCAAAATTAAAATCAGCAAACCTGTGCCTGGCATCTGTATCAAGCAACTCACCACTAAAATCATCAATCTGACCTCTATTTATATTTAACTGGGAACCGAATACAAGGTTATTAAAATTAACATCTCTAGAGATATAACTCACCTGACCACCAAATCTCAAAAAAGTATTCATATTCAATCTTAAACGGTAAGAATAAATAGCCCCCACCTCCATAGTGCTGAGGTTTGCCATACTTTCTTTATTACCATTGAATATTAGCCCAATACCGCTATTAATATCAAACATATAATGATCGATATAAGCTGTATAAGAATTGAAGCTATGGTCAAGGCCGGGCCATTGGTTTCGGTAATTTACACCTACGCGGGTAACTTCTGAAGAACCAGCAAATGCTGGGTTCAAATACATAGGATTGGCGTAGAACTGAGAGTATTGCACATCCTGTGCTGAAACCAGTCCGGCAGTAGCCAATAAGATTAATAATAGTAAAAGTTTTTTCATGTGTGTAGTAAGTTTTTTTTCAATGGCCACATGGAGTTCCACACCTACATCGTTGGCTGGATCTATACCATGGGCGTTTCATAAGTTACTTGACTAAGGTAAACACCCCACTTTTTTGCTTTTTCTCCCCCTTAAGGGTGGTAAAGGTTATTTTATAAACGTAGCTACCGCGTGGCACTAATCTGCCCTGCAGGTAACCGGTCCATCCATTGCTTTCCATTTCCGCAGTAGAAAATAAAAGCTCCCCCCAGGTATTATATATCTGCATTTCAAATGCTGTAATATTTTTCCATTTTGGTATAAAGGTGTCATTCAGACCATCTCCGTTTGGAGAAAAGGCTGTCGGTACCATCATTACCGCTGATCTATCCTCCACTACCAATCTATGGGTATCCGAAGTGGCACATCCATATAAATTATGGACAGTCAGTGTCACTTTATACTCCCCCTCTTTTAGATACGAATGCGTAGGATTGAGCTCATCACTTAAAGACCCGTCTCCAAAATCCCATTCCCAGGCTAATGCATCCTCAGGAACATTGCTTCTGAACTGTATGGCATCATCTACCTCAAATTCCTCCCTGCCGGCTATATCTATCAACTTTACTATAGGATTTAGCCTGGCATTGAAAGTCGGAAAAACCACAGTGTTATTGGCAATCGCTATACAACCTTTGGAATCCCTAACTTCCACGGCTATACTTCCGGCAGATTGGAATGAAATCTCATTAGTGTTTTTAATTCCATTGCTCCACACGATTTCATATGGCCCTTCTCCTCCGGTAATGTTTATCCATGCAAATCCTTCTGTGGCTGAACTGCTACAGTTCACTTCGAGTCGGGTATCCATCTTTACGGTAAAAGGAGCCGGCTCTTTAATCGCGAATGACTCTGTGACTACACAGCCATTTCTATCCTCTACCTTCAGCTCATAAGAGCCGGCTTTTAAATCCCTCCTCACCAAACTACTTTCCCCAACATCGTCTGTCCATTCAACTTTAAAAGGGGCTTGTCCACCTTTTATATTTAATTCTGCCAATCCACTGGCTGATCCCGCACACATCACATCTATCTTTTTTACCCATTCCAGTGCGAGCGGATCAGAGTGGATTATTTCTATTTTTTTTTCTATTGAACATCCTTTGCTATCCAATACCTTAAGTGTATATATTCCTGCTTCCAGTTGATCCAAATCCTTAGTAACCGGACCGTGGGCCCACTGATAGGCAAAAGGAGCTGTTCCACCTTTTAAATCCACAGATATAGATCCTAGCTCGTCACAGGAGAGGTTTTTTATTTCAGGGACTATCTCCATCCCGCCCCCTGAGCTGATTACAAATTCTATAGTATTAGTGCACTCATAAAAATCTGTTACGCTCACACTATAGCTTCCGGGAGCCAAGGCAGTTGCCTTAGTCACACCTTCCAAACCATGGCTCCACTGGATCTTAAAGGGCTGCCTTCCCCGTATAATCCTGAGTTCTATCTCCCCGTCATTATTGCCATCACAGGAAGCATCCATTTGGTTTACCAGCTCTGTAGTAAGGACAAAGGGCGGCTGAATGATGATCGTCCTGGAAATCCAGTCCCCACCGGCATCTGTGATTTTTACCGTATAAGTACCAGTATTCAGATCCGAGATCATAGAGCTTTCAGCTCCATTTGACCACTGATAGGTGTACGGGGCTATTCCTCCACTTACATTAAGAATTATCTCTCCTCTTTCGGAGTGATTGCACAGGGCAAGTTTCCCAGATATTTCTACATTTAATCCTGATGAATTTATTTCAGCTAATACCTCTCTCTTTGAAAGCATCATAGCTCCCATAAAGCAGATAAGTATGTATAGATTGAAATAAAAATTCCTCATTATTAATAGCCGAAATCATAATTGTATTTGTATCAAAATCAGGAAATATTATACTTCTCCACACCATAGTTTTTCTTTCTGGTTTCCTGAAATTTTGATCCATTTTAAGCCAGTAAATTTGCCTTATAAATCAAATTATTTGCAGTTCGTTATTAGAAATAAAATTTTATGTTTTTTAAACACACCTAAATGATATTCTTCTAATACACTGATTTAAAGGAATTAATAGAATTTTATTGGCTTTTACAAAATTTAATTAAAAAAATATTTATTGCGGATGGGAGAATAATATTATGTATTTGTAAGAATTTTTGTGTTAATCAATTTTATTATTTTCAGTAACTTTTTTAATACTTTAAAAAGCAAAACAGATCAAAAAAATATTTTTAAAAAAAATCAACCTTACCAAGCTGTAATATTTTCGGTAAGGTTGATTTATATAATAAAATAAAGTAATTACCTGTAAGGGCTGCACCGGTAAATTAAATCAATACTATATATTTAAAGTATTGATAGGCATAAAACATAACCAATACAGGGGTTATGATTTAACTCTTTTATTTTTTGGGCAGCTGGTAATTTCATCAAGATATTGAACAGCATTTGAACCTGAAGATCCCTCTAAAACCTTAGCTGAACCTTCTAAGCCTTCAACCATTTCTTCAGCATCTAGCCTTATAGCATCGTATGCAGTAGAAGCTATACTTATAAAATCCGCTTGCTGCCTGATATATTGAAAAGCGTTCTTCCCATCATCCTTTACTTCCACAGAATCCCCATTATAGGAGGAGTTTAAAAGAAATTTTTCTGCATTCAGTTTAAAACTACTTACTGAATTCATTATCTGTTCAGTGAATATATCTCGTTCGAAAGTCACAGACTGAGCATTTAAAGCCGTCACCACTCCCATGAGAATAAAAAACATAAAAAGTTTTTTCATATCATATATCTTAAAATTGTTTATAATCTAACCTTATAAAATTTAATGATGATTTAGTTTGTTAATTGATCAGTAAGAAGACTCCGGATTTACTTTTCCGCTCACCTTCGCGTGTGGTAAAGAATACTTTATATACATAGTTACCGTTTGGACTAATTCTCCCTTTATTATATCCATCCCATCCTGGATCTTCCATAGAATATGCAGAATAAAGTAGGTCACCCCATGTATTGAAGATATGCATTTCAAATTCGGAGATACCCCTGAATTTTGGTAAAAAGTAATCGTTCAAATTATCACCATTTGGTGTAAAGGCATTTGGAATCAATATTCTATAAGAACTCGTCACTTCTACTTCGATGGTACTCAAAGAGGAGCATCCATAGGTATCGAATACCTTTAGTTTTACCTCGTATAGACCTGGTGAAGAATACGAATGCTTAGGATTCTGTTCAGAACTGCTTTTACCATCACCAAATTCCCATTCCCATGCTATCACATTTCCAGTGGTCATGTCATTGAATTGTACCGGATCATGTATTAATACTTCTCCCTCTCCTTCGAGACTGATTACAGAATAGTTGAAATCTGAATCCGCAAACAGCGGAGGGAAATTAACTGTTCGGGATACGTCTATATTACATCCGTTTACATCCTTTACATATACCGTGATATCGCCAGGTTCTGTAAAGTTTACTTCCCGAACATTGGCTTCACCACTATGCCACCTTACTTCATACTCACCGGTACCACCCTCCACTATCACCCATGCAGTGCCCAGTACATCTCGCGTTTCACAATCTATATCTATCCTAGTAAATAAATTAGCTACCAATGGTTTAGGCTCTTCGATCACAAATGTTTTAGATGCCTTACATCCGTTTTCATCTATAATATCCACTGTATAACTTCCTGCCACCAAATTTGACCTATTAAAGGAAGTGATATTAGGATTGTCAGACCAGGTTAGATTAAACGGCTGCGTCCCACCATCAACACTAAGGTTTATATATCCATCATCTGCTCCATGGCAAGCCAACATTTTTGGATAGGTGCCTTCTATGGTGATGGGATCAGGTTCTGATACAGTAAAAGTACCTCCAGTAGTACAACCACCCCTATCTGTAATCATCACAGAATACTGACCGGGAGAAAGATTTCTCAAATTTCTGCTTGTAGCTCCATTTGCCGGATTACCCGCATCAGCCGTCCACCTATATGAATATGGTGCAGTTCCTCCATCTACTGTCAGCAATATAGCTCCACGGTTATTGCCTGCACATTGACTGTCTTCGATAATTTGAGAGAATGTCAGCATTTCAGGCTCTCTAATAGTTACTGAAGTAGATGTAATACAACCAGAAGCATCCTCTATTCGAATTGAGTAGATGTTTGGACTTAGGTTATAGGCTTCTGTCACATCTTTTAATCCATTGCTCCAAGTGATCTTATAAGGAGCCATTCCTCCGGAGACATTTATTTTTATAAACCCATCATCTAAACCTTTGCAGGATACATTAGATAACTCACTGATACTCATTCTTACAGGGTCTGCCTGAGGAATAATCGTAGTACTGGTAGCTGTGCAACCATCTGCATCGGTAATTTCAACTTTATATTCACCAGGCAATAAATTGGATATCACAGGGGTAACCGGACCATGGCTCCACTTATATTTATAGCCACCCGCTCCCCCTGATACAGTAAGTCTTATTTCAGCGCGATCATTAGTAGAGCAAAGACTTAATTTACCACCAACTTCCACTTCTATAACTGATTTGGATGCTGGCATATCAAACTTACGCTCTATTACACAACCTTTGGCATCGGTAATTTCTACTATATACTCCCCTGCAGATAGATCAAAGATATCTTTTGCAGTGGCACCGTTTGACCACTTGAAAGTATATGGAGCGGTACCACCTCGTACATCAAGTGTTATACCCGTCTCAGTAGTAACTTCACAAGTCTGAAAAAGGACATTTCCTGAAGCCTGAAGAATCTCCTCTGGCTCAGTAATCTTTATTTGAACAGTTTGAGCACACCCCTTACCATCATATACATAGGCGGTATAAGTACCCTGGATAAGTCCTGAAAGTTCTGCTCCCTGTACGTTATGAGTCCATTCTACTCTGTAGTCACCATTGCCACCAGTGATATTCAATAAAATATGTCCATCATTGCCACCCTTACATGAAACATCAGAAATAACCGGTTCTATAACCATGGGCTCTACCACGGGCACTATCACAATAATTTCCTCTGATAGACAAAGTCCAGACTCCTGATTACCGATAGCTGCGCTGATGCTATATTCTCCTGCAGGCAAAGTAAGCCTGTTGCCAAATATAGCCTCTCCATTTACAAAATAGATATAATTAAAACTTCCTTCTCTTCTGCTGCCTGAAGCACTAAGTACCATGACCCCATCCATGCGCCCTTCACAGGAAACTGGAGATATCTGGGCGCTCACTTGAATTTTTTCGCCATCTATCAATTCAAATGTACCAACCTGCTCCGCACAATCCTGAGCATCTTTAACTTTATATTCGTATTTACCAGCTATCAAATTAGGGATTACCAATTCCCTGGATTCAGATATTAGTTGTATCCAATTACCCCCTACTGTTCTATATTCAATGGTGAAAGGTGAACTGCCTCCTGTAAAAGATAACCTAGCATTGGATTCTCCCCCTTCACATATGATATCCCCTGTAGTTGCTGCTACTGTAAAACCTTCTGGCTCATCCAAAGTAAATTCAAAAGAAGTAAGACAAGAGTTTTCATCTCTTAAATCAATTTGATACGCCCCTTTTTTCAATCCGTCAAATTGATAAACATTGCTTTCCTGAAGATTAGTCAGTGTTCTAGTCTGATTGGTAGTCTTATTGGTTAAGATGGCGGTATATACCATACTACCACCCTCTGGTCTGAATGTTATTATACCGTTATCTCCACCAAAACAAGTGGGATCTGTGTACCTGATGTTGTCCATCTCTACACTTTCGGGTTCTGTAATTGTTATGGTACGGCTTTCTGAAGAACAGCCTTCACTATCAGTAACTACTAGGGTATAAGTATTAGGTGTGAGGTTTTCAAACAAATACTCTCCCATAGGCTTTTCTACCCCATTAATACTGATTTTAAAAGTCCTGCCCTGATTTACGACTGGATTGATTACTTTAATCCATCCGTCATTTTCACCTCTACAGCTGATATTACTGATTTCTATATCTGTATAGGAAGGTTTTACTACCGGATTGATCGTGAAATTATACTCTGAAACACCGCATCCTCTATCTAAAACTTTAAAAATATAATTCCCGGAAGCAAGTTCAGAAAATACAAAAACCTCTTCAAACACTTCATCTTTGCTGGAAATGACTGTATTGGTAGCCAAAGATATTAGCTGAATAGTCTTCCTGTCTTTACCTCCTGCCAATGCTATAGTAGCGGATCCAGTATCTCCAAAACATACCGGGTCGATGGTGGTGACATTCACGGTAAGCAATGGAGGCTGAGCTATGATGATATCGTCATCTCTTTCCACGCAGTTGGCCGCAAAAGTTATCTCCATAAAGTAAGTGCCGGCAATTAATGAATTTAGCTCTGAATCCGGAATTGGCTGATCTGCCTGACCTGGGATTTTTCTGAACCACTGATGTGTCCCTCCTGTAACAGAGAAATCTATTTTGCCGTCATTTCCACCGAAGCATGATACATCCTGCACTTTATCAGCGCCAAAAGAAGGCGGATTAGGCTGGGTAATGACTAGATTGCCTTCATCCTCGCATCCCCTTGCATCTGTCACTTTTACACTGTAATCACCTATATCCAGAGAGCCTATGATAGAGCCATTCAACTCCGTCCATGCATTATCCATCTGAATAAAGAATTTGTATGGGGCAAAACCACCCTTAGCGTTTAGGAATACTGCCCCACTCAGACCCGGACATTTTGGATCTTCCTGTGCAACCAATAGTTGTAAAGGTGATTCGGGACCTTCTACTTTAAGTATTCTGTTAACTTCACATCCTTCTTCTACCTGTACAAATACCTGGTAAAGACCTACTTTTAAACCTGTAACACTGGTTTGATTTTGTCCAAAAATAAGGTCGTTTTGAAGATTTTTCCAATAAATAGTATAATCGGAAGGATTAAGGCCATTAGCTAATCCGATACTGATAGCGCCTGCATCTTCAATACAAACTACATCAGTACGGCTTAATTCTCTAATTTCCGGCTTCACGAGTCCCTTAATATCGAAACTCATGGATGTAGAGCAGCCATTTTTATCAAATACTGATAGGGTATAGGTACCCGGACGTAGATCCTGGACGTTTTTGTTGGTCTGTCCATTGGACCATAGGTAGGTATATGGAAGAGTACCTCCCTGTATATCTACATTAATATAACCATCATTAATATCAAAGCAGCTAATATCATCCTTCTCGACTAGTTCTATAGCCAATGGCTCAGGCTGATTAACTACTATATCCTGTATAGCTGTACATCCTGCATCATCACGAACTGTAATTCTATAAGTCCCTTTTTGAACCTGCTGATTTAATATTCTTGAAGTTCTGCCTGCAATGACTTCAAACTGATTGGTTGTTTCATTAAGCTTGGCCCAAGCATAACTGTAAGGTGCAACACCTTTAGCAGCCTCAATTTCTATCCTACCATTATTGTTACCAGAACAACCTGGTTCTATTACTGTGACTTTGGAAATCTCAAGCTTATTCGCTGGCTGTTTAACTTCATATTCTTTGCTAAGACCACAGCTCTTTCCATCGCTGATAGTAAGGGTATAAATTCCAGCGAATAAACCAGAAATATTTTTATCAATAGAACGGAATCCATTAGGACCTCTCCACTCAATAACATATTCCTCTCCGTCCTGCAGATCTCCCCCAGAAATACTCCCTATCTCAAGTGCCCCACTAGCATCATCTCGGCAGACTACATTAGTAGGTGTTACCACTGCTATTATAGAGGAAGGAGCTGCTATTATAAATGGTCCAAATATTTTTTCACAACTTGCACTTGTCGGATCTTTTACACTTAAGAAATAATTTCCATCTTCAAGACCGTCCACTACTAGGGAGGTACTTCTTACTATATCTGGATATCCTTCTTTAAACCAGGCATACGTAAGCACAGCACCGCTTCCACCAGATACCTCGGCAGTTATTTTTCCATTGTTTGCCCCAGCGCAGGTAGCATTCTCTATCTGACTTCCATCGAGTTTAATCTCTCTTGGCTGATCAATGGTAACTGTAAAAGCTCCACCTACGGTACAGCGGTTTTCATCTCTTACCATTACTGTGTAATCTCCCGCTGGTAGAGAAAGGATATTGGATTCTTTCACTTTATTAAACAAAGTGTAGCTATTGCCATTATCTAATGAATAATAGTAAGGGGCAGTCCCTCCATCTACTACTAATTTGATACTACCAGTACTGGCACCATAACAGTCTGCATCTTTTTCCTCCACCATATCCAAGGTAAATTTATCTGGTTGGGTTAAGGAAAAAGGATTGGATATGACATCACAACCTTTGGCATCTTTAGCCAAGAGGCGATAATCCCCAGCTACCAACTGATCGATGTCCAACTCAGTTTTACCCACTAAATTTTCCCAGACATTGCTAGTGTTCTTTTTCTGCCACTGAAAAGTATATGGAGCAGTTCCCCCTTTTATAGCAAGCCCTGTAATGCTGCCTGCATTATCTTCAAAACATAGAATAGGATTTATATTAACCTTATCCTCCAACAACTCCAAAAGGTCAGGAGTAGCAACAGTAACTGATCTACTGATATAGCAGTTTTCCGCTATTTTTACCCGTAGATTATAAGTACCTGCCGGCAAATTTGCAAATGTAGCTTCAGTGGCATTGAAGGTCTTTCCGTCAAGAGAGATTTCAAATGCAGTAGTTCCAACTAGCTTTACATATATCTGGCCATCCTGATCTCCAAAGCATGTAACAGGAGATGGTGTCAATATTTCTATTTCAGGTTTAAATGGATCTTCCAACTCAAAAATGTATGAATACTCACAGCCATTTTTATCTTTAATGGTCACTTCATAATTGCCAGCGGGGACACCTTGAAGCCTTGAAACATCACTAAGCTCATTACTACTTCCTACTCTTGTCCAACTGTAAGTGAAGGGAGCACCCCACCCTCCTGTACCAGATACTTCCAACACTCCTGAAGCAGCTTCTGGACAATCCGGATTAATTTTTTCAACTAGATTATGACTAATCGGATTAGCTGGAGCATTTACAGTGATCTGCCGAGTTTCGGCAAGACATCCATTTCTATCCTGAACATATATTTTATAATTTCCTGCAGCCAATCCTGTAAATGTCTTGTCAGTACCAGCCTGTGCAGTTTCAGAACTAAAATCATCAGATAATGAAAATTTATATGGTGCAGTTCCACCAAATGCTTTTACACTAATACTGCCATTCTCACCATCGTAACAAACATCAATAACCGATTCTTCTTCCACCTTAAGTTCGGAAGGCTCTACAATAGTAAATGCTCGGTACATTTCACATCCATCATCATCTCTTACTGTAGCAGTATAGTTACCTGGAAATAAACCCTCTATTACTATCGGATCTGTGTTAGGCTGCCAAAATGAAATCGTACTGCCATTTTCTCTTTCGTAACTGATTCTTATAGGGGCCTTTAAATTTCCGTTGAAGTTTATGTTTGCTTTACCATCATTTGCACCGAAACAGGAAATGGCGAGTGGGATTATTTCTACACCAAATTTTTCATTATAAACAATATCAAAAGGATAGTCTTCAAAACATCGAGAATCTAAATTTCTGTTAGTATAAACCCGGATATAATAGCTTCCAACATCTAGATCATCTATATCAATTTTACCACCACCTGAAGTTTTTAAATCATCTCGGTATTTGCTCCCGTTTTTAAAAAGTGCAAAATCATATTCAGGACCATTTCCACCCCTGATCTGAGTTACTACACGTCCTTTGTCACTGTCACAGACAGGGTCATATACAGTGGGAAGCTCTCCCTGAGCCAGGAGCAATGGTAAAGGTTCTTCTATAGTAATTTCCTCAAAGGCAACACAACCTGCCAAATCTCTCACTTCTACTAAATAAGTTCCAGCACCAATTCCTTTCAGCACTTGAGTGTTATTAAAAGTATATTTGACTACATCTGGGTTTTCTAAATTATATAATTTCACTACGAAGCTCAGGTTACTAGTAACTTTTATAAGCGCCTCACCATTAGGCTCTCCAGAACACGTAGCATCAATTATATCAAGTACTTCCACACTAACGGGATTGACTATATTAACATCAAGCGGCCGTTCAAATTTAGCACCGTTTCTATCTATAGCCTGCACAATATAAGGTCCGGCCGGCACTACCTTTGTAGATGAATAATAGTTATTGGCATCGGGTGTACTGACAATATCTTCAGCCTCCAACTTCCCATCTCTCCAATACCTAAAGGTAATAGGACCTAATCCAGTAGCTACCAAAGTAGTTTCCTGTAAGCAGTCATCTATTGAAGTTCTTATTATAGACACCTGTGCACTGGTCTCCTGTACTTGGAAAAAACATCCCAACAAGACGAACAGCTGTATAAAAAAATATTGAGTGTAAAATTTTCCCATATCTATTATTTGATGCGGAGATCTATTATTGTGTAGCCTCCATTTCTTCCAAATTTTCACTTAACCCTCTGTCTACTTGGGGTATTTCACCCTTATATTATTGATGATTACATCAAATATTCCGTATTTTATAATTACATATTTTATTTTATGTATTTAAAATACACCTAAATGATATTTTACCAATCAAGGTTATTTAATCAATTAATAGAAGAAAATTGGTTTTTACAAAATTTTAAATAATAAAAAAAATAAGTGAAGGAATGGTGAAGGAAGATAAAATCGGTGATTTCGAGATTAAAAATCAAAAAAATGATTTTAACCTACCATTTTATGCTAAGAAAAAAATATTTGAAAATGAAAGAAAAAGAGAACCTTCTGCAGGACAAAAGGCTCTCATTATAAAATGTTTAATGAATCAGTATGAATACTCCGGATTGGGATTTTCGTTGGCCCTCTTTGGTAGTATAGTATATTTTGTATACATAATTACCATTTGGACTCATTCTATCTTTGACCTTTCCATCCCATCCCGGATCATCTGCGCTATATGCAGAGTAAAGTAAATCTCCCCACTTATTAAAGATATGATATTCCAGTCCCTCCACTCCTCTAAATAGAGGGATGAACCTATCATTTAATCCATCACCATTTGGAGTAAATGCATTTGGAACCAATACTCTGTAAGAAGCTATCACTTCCACTTTTCTTTCACTGTATGAAGTACATCCAAATTCATCTGTAACACTTAGTCTTATGATATAAGTCCCCATCTGCTGATAGGTATGCGACGGAGATTGTAGATTACTGGTAGCATTATCCCCAAAATCCCACTCCCACTTCACTATGCCCCCTATAGATAGATCATTTAGCCTGATTTCGTCCCCTAGAAGTATCTCTCCCAATTTCTCATTTGTAGAAACCACAGTATAATCAAAATCTGCAGTAGCAAAGGATTTAGGGAATTCAATGGTAGTTGATACTTCCTTCATACATCCGTTCTCATCCGTAATTCTCACAGAGATCTGTCCATCCTGTGTAAATGTCACGGTTTTGGTGTTTTTATCACCGGTATTCCAATCAAGCTGGTAAGTACCAACACCACCCGATACCTGAAGGAAAGCTTTACCCAAAACTGTTTTTTCTTCACAATCTACCTCCATGGAAGTAACTATGTATGCTTCAATAGGTGCGGGTTCATCGATGGTGATGGTTTTGATTACAAAACACCCATTTTCGTCTGTTACCTTCACTTCATAAACACCTGCAGGAAGGTCATATCTGAAGAATTCCTTATAACCTGGAGCATCTTTCCATTCGATATCATATAGACCAAAACCTCCTGTTACATTTAGCGCTATATAGCCATCTGTGCTTCCGGCACATTCCATAGTATCCAGATGGTCTACGTCCACTACTAGTAACTCCGGCTCCTCTATAGTGATAGTTTCTTCTATAAAGCAGTCCCTTCCATCACGGATGATTACTCTATAGGTACCTGGCTGAAGGTTAGTTCTATCAGGACGTCTTAAGGTCAATCCATCCTCCCACTCATAGGTGAAATTCCCATATCCTCCTTTTATTGTAAGCACTATTCTACCATCATTCGCACCATAGCAAGAGATATGCCTGATATCACGCTCAGTGATTTCCAATCTCTCTGGCTGAGTGATGGTGAAGGTACGTTCTATCGGACATCCATATGCATCCTGAAGTTCTACTCTATATTCTCCTGGACCTAACTGATCGAACGTGAACTGATCCTCCTCATAGCGTAAGGTTCTATTCAGGTTGTTGTTTCTGAAAAGTTTTACATCAAATGGAGCTATGAATCCTTTTACTTCCATGGTATATAGCCCATCATTAGCTCCGAAACAAGAAACCTGATTAATGGCAACCTGCCTTACAGATTTGGCATCAGGAGCCACCAAGGTGTGTGACTGCTGAATGGAACATCCGTTTTCATCTGTTACAGTCAAGGTATAAGTGCCCGGCCTCAGATCATTAGCTACATTGCCCACCAGATTGACATTGTGGCTCCAAGAGTAGGTATACCTTCCTCTGCCACCTGTAACAGTAGCTGTAAGCGAACCTCTTTCACCTTCAAAGCATAATCCCATTTTTCCATCAAATACAATAGTAAGTGGATCGGCTGGTTCCGGTATCTCTACTGTTTTCTCCACTGTACATCCCTTGGCATCCGTAATGATAACTTTATAAACGCCTGGCATCAGATCAGATACTTTAGCAGTAGTGCTTCCCCGTGCATCATTCCATAGGTAAGTATAAAGTCCATTGCCTCCAGAGGCAGTTACCTCCGCCACTACATTATATTCATCTCCGCATATGTTGGCATCTACTACTACATTAGCTTCCAAAGCAAACGCAGGCTCACTGATCTCAAAGGTTTCAATCACAGTACAGAAACCATCTGTAATAAGTGCTACATAAGTGCCGGCTCTCAAATTATTCTGCACTGTAGACCTGCTTCCATTATGAACCCAGGTGATCGCAAGATTGCCTTTTCCTCCGGATAGCACCACCTCTATGCTTCCATTGGCATCTCCTTTACAATCATTGTCAACTTTCTGGATGACAGTAGCTTTTATTGGTGCCGGATTGGCTATTTCAAATGCTTGCGTCACAGAACATCCATTGTTATCAGTAACTTTTACTCTGTAAATGCCTGGCGCTAATCCAGTACGTGTGATAGCATCAGAATCTATATCCAGCCACTCTATATTCATTGGGCCTACTCCACCTTCTACTATCAGCTGGATCTGTCCGTTCTCATCATTATGACAGTTAACATCGAAGATCAAGCCGCTTACCGTAAGCGGGCTGGAAGGCTGGGTGATGGTGTAAGTTTTAGTTATTATACAATCATTACCATCTTTAATCTCCACGCTATATCTTCCTGCCCTTACATTAGTAAGATTAGCTGATGTACCTACTGTTTCCTGGGTCGCTATATTGATCCACTTATAGATATAAGGGGACTTACCTCCTTCTACATCTAACAGTATACTTCCGCTGGCTTCTCCAAAGCAGCTGATATTATTCACCACCTCATTTACTATCGTAATTTGAGTAGCTGCTGTGATGATCACTTCACCTGGGATCGAACACTGATTTTCACCATTCTGATCGATTAGGGTAAAGGTATACCTTCCAGGGAAAAGGCCTGTCCGCTCAAATCCTGCCGAAAGATTATCAGTCCATCGGATAGTATAATTTCCTACGCCACCAGTTGCCTCTATTTTCACTGATCCATTATTAGCTCCAAAGCATGACTCGTCAGTTTTGGATTCTATGTTATAAGCCAACTGCTCCGGCTCATCGATTAAAATATTACGCTCCACAAAACATCTGTTGCTGGCATCCGAAATTTTCAGAACATACGTTCCTGCTGTCAAGCCAGATCTGTTAAAGCTGTTTGCAGGCGTTCCATTCAGGGTCATGGTATAAGGGGCTATGCCTCCGGTTATATTGCTGACTGTAATCGACCCATTGTTTCCATCTTTACAACTTACATCAAATTTCTCTACAGTAAAGTCAATTACGGCCTCATAGACTGTAAAATTCTTAGTAACGCTACATCCTTTAGCATCAGTGATAATTACACTATATTGTCCAGGAGATACTCCTTGCTGTACAGATCCGGTCCAGCTAGCCACTGACCACTGATAAGTATAAGAAGGTGTTCCTCCCTGGGCATTCACTTCTACTACCATCGTGCTCTGGTCACCGCATACTTCCAGTCTAACTACTACATCTGTCGTAAGGGCAAATTCCGGCTCAGTAACTGTTATGGTTTTGGTCACTGTACAATTGTTATCATCTGTAACCGTATAAGTATAATCACCTGCCCGCAATCCAGTAAGTGATGATGCAGTGCTTGCCGTATGCTCCCATCTTACTTTTGGAGTACCGGTGCCTCCTTGGATATCCAGCGTTACAGAACCATCGTTTCCGTCCTTACAGGATACATTCACAATGGTATTGCTTACCAATAGTTCAGCAGGCTCTCTTATTTCTACACTTTCGGTCACTTTACAGTTATTGGCATCGGTCACGGTATAGTTATAAATACCTGCTGCGAGGCCAGTTCTTGTAGCACCCTCCTCTTCAGTATCGGCCCAAGTCACTGACTTGTTACCTGTACCTCCACTTATGGTGAGGGAAATTCTTCCATTGTTAGCACCAAAGCAAGAAATATCAAACTTGCTAGCTATAGCTTCAAGTGCTGCGGCCGGCTGGGTGATCTGGAAAGTTTTCTCCAGTCTACATCCATTCACATCTGTCACCAATACCCTA
>DATHVH010000380.1:0-3893 GCA_035461405.1 Anditalea sp. | reverse complement strand
AGTAGAATATTGCCAAACAAAAATGTAAAGGGGCGTTAGCCCTAACATCTTTGTAGCATAATGCCTAACATAAAATTAGAGGGGCGTTAGCCCAGATATCTTTGTAGAATTATTATCAACGAAAAGGTAAAGGGGCATTAGCCCTGATATCTTTGTAGATTAATGAACAAAAAATATGTTAGGGCACCACAATATATAGTAGAGGGGCGTTAGGCCAAACATCTTTATTAAATAATGCCGAATAAAAACATAGAGGGGCCTTAGCCCTAACATCTTTGTAGAATAAAGCCAATTAAAAAAGTAGAGGGGCGTTAGCCCTGATATCTTTGTAGATTAATGAACAAAAAAAATGGTAGGGCACCACAATGTATAGTAAAGGGGCGTTAGCCCTAACATCTTTGTAGAAATATGATCAACAAAAAAGTAGAGGGGCGTTAGCCCTGATATCTTATTGGACAAATATTATGATGAATTTAAATTTAGTTAAGGCAATAAGTAATTAATACAATTATCCGCCAATTTTTTTAATGGGACTATTATACGTTCCGGTAAAACTGAAAATTGAAATTGGAAAAAATTATAACCTAATGAAGATTGGATTAAAGTGCATTCCTGTATTAGTAATAAGTATAATGATAGGTTGCCGCTCTGAACGCGTTATGGTGGATCAGAATAGGGAAGAATCAGAAGAACCACTAATTACTCAGACGACATTTGAAGACCCCCCAGAGTGGGCAAAGGAAGTCGTATGGTATCAGATCTTTGTAGAAAGATTCAGGAATGGAGATCCAAATAATGACCCTACACCACTCGACATGCAGGGAGCTTATCCCGGGGTAGTACCTCCCAGCTGGAAAATTACTCCCTGGACACAGGATTGGTATGAAGAAGATGCTTATTTTTCGGAATTGGATGAGGTGGCGGATTTTGCTGGAAACAAAATATCGGGTATAGACCAGAAATTACAGTCCCGCAGATATGGGGGTGACTTGCAGGGCGTATTGGACCAGATGGATTATCTAGATTCCTTGGGAGTGACAGCTATTTATTTCAATCCTTTAAATGATGCCCCGTCTCTTCATAAATATGATGCTCGTCACTGGCGGCATATAGACCGGAATTTTGGTCCCGATCCGGAAAAAGACAGGAGGACTATGGCGGAGGAAACTCCCAATGATCCAGCTACCTGGCAATTTACGGAAGCAGATAAGATGTTTCTGAAAGTGATAGAAGAGTTTCATAAAAGGGGAATCAAAGTGATACTGGATTATTCTTGGAATCACACGGGCCACACATTTTGGGCATGGGAAGATGTTTTAAAAAATCAAAAGGCTTCCGATTTTTCGGACTGGTATGATATCAAGCTTTTTGATGATCCCAGTACACCTATGAATGAATTTGACTATAGCGGTTGGGCCGGTGTACCTGATTTACCTGAGATCAAAAAAACCGAGCATGCAGATATGACTGGAGGTATTAAGGCATACGAAGGAGATCTATATAGTGAGGATGTAAAAAACCATATTTTTGCCATTACACGAAGGTGGATGGATCCCAACGGTGATGGGGATCCCTCAGACGGAGTGGATGGATTTCGTCTGGATGTGGCAGCTGAAGTTCCGCTAGGATTTTGGCGTCAATATCGAGAAGTGGTGCGAGAGGTAAATCCTGATGCCATGCTGGTAGGGGAAGTGTGGTGGCAGCAGTGGCCTGATACGATGATAGATCCCGAACCTTTTCTGCAGGGTGATGTCTTTGATGCCCCTATGAACTACAGATGGTATAGGGCTGCAAGACATTTTTTTAATGCAGCACCAGACGAAATCACGGTAACAGAATTTGTAGACAGTCTGGAATCTTTCAGGGGAAATCTTCGTGAAGTCAGCAACTATGCTATGATGAACCTCACCTCAAGTCATGATGTGCCAAGGACTCTAACCTCTTTGTTTAATAAAACGAAAAACAAGTTTCAGGCAAAGCCAGAAGATAATCCAGCATATAAAATTTATAAACCTGATGCTGACACCTATCAGACTTTGAGATTACTCCTTGCGCACCAGTATACTTATATCGGTGCCCCGCACATTTGGGCAGGGGATGAGATGGGCATGTGGGGAGGGGATGACCCATCCACCCGTAAGCCATTAATCTGGAAGGACTATGACTTTAGCCCTGAAGTGACTCATCCATTGGGTCAGGATAGGCCGAAAGATGAAGTAGTATTTGATGACGAATTATTCAACTACTATCGCAAACTTATAAAGATGCGTAAAGACCATCCCGTCTTGGTCCATGGTGATATCGATTTTATCAAAGTAGATGATGGAGCCAAAGTCTTAGTTTACAGCCGATATGATGGAGAGGATGAGGCCATCGTCATATTCAATACCAGTTCACAAATCAAAACTATCGATATTCCCACCAAAACCCCACAATCATATAGAGACATATTGGGTGATATAAATGTAAGGCAAGAAGGTGAAAATATTAGTTTACAACTGGAAGGCAGAAGTGCAGCTGTTTTGACAGGTACTCGGTAAATGAAATCCATGATGGAAATTATCAATTTTCTATGATCAGTAATTGCTTAATAGTCTCTTTCAAAAATTTGCAATTCATACTTTATCTTATATTTGAAAATAAATATATGCTCTTATGAAAAACTTTCTTCCCTTCTCAATCATCCTGTTCATTATCATAAGCGTTCCTTCCACTGCACAAAGAATCACCAGAATAGAAAAGCAAATCTTAAGCAATGTGGAAAAGAACCATGAAGCTTCTATTGAATTTCTTAAGGAAACAGTTAATATAAACAGCGGAACTTTTAATAGGGAGGGAGTGAAAAAAGTTGGAGCCATCTATCGAAAGATGCTGGACGAAATGGGATTTACTACTCAATGGGTAGATATGCCGGATGAAATGAACCGTGCAGGTCATCTAATCGCAGAAATAAAAGGTACTAAGGGTAAAAAATTGTTGCTGATAGGCCACATCGATACTGTATTTGAACCGGATGCGCCTTTTCAGGAGTGGGAGAGAAGGGATACTGTGGCAGTAGGACCCGGAAGCAATGATATGAAAGGGGGCAATATGGTTTTGCTTTATGCATTAAAAGCAATGCACGAAGCTGGGCAGCTTAAAGACAGACAGATAATAGTAGTGCTACACGGAGATGAGGAAAATGCAGGGTCACCTCATGAAATCAGTAGACGTGATATAATAGAAGCTGCTCAGAGAAGTGATGCAGCACTGGCATTTGAGACAGGTACCGGATTTAATTATGCTACAGTGGCCCGGAGGGGAAGTATGGGTTGGACCTTGACAGTAAAGGGAAAACAGGCACATTCATCCGGTATCTTCACGGCTAATGTGGGAGCAGGTTCGGTTTATGAAGCATCCCGCATTCTAAACAGGTTCTATGAAGGACTGCAGGAAGAATACCTGACATTTAATCCAGGGCTAATTCTCGGGGGCACAGATGTAAAGATAGATGGTACGGGTACCCAGGGGACAGCCTCGGGTAAAACGAATTTAGTGGCCAATACTACTATTGTAAAAGGAGATCTACGTTTTCTGACAGAAGATCAAAGGGAAAGGGCCCAGCTAAATATGCAGACTATTGTAAGAGAGAACCTTCCCCAAACAGAAGGAAGCATTACCTTTAATGAAGAATATTATCCCTCTATGCCCCCTACGGAGGGAAATATGGAGTTGTTAAATACCCTGAGCCAAATAAGCAAGGACCTCGGTCAGGGAGAAGTAAAACCCTATGATCCGGGTAGAAGGGGAGCCGGTGATATTTCATTTGTAGCTCAATATGTAGATGGTCTGGACGGACTTGGAGTAATAGGTGGAGGCGCCCATGCACCCGGTGAATGGATACATTTACCTTC
>DATHVH010000379.1:0-4366 GCA_035461405.1 Anditalea sp. | reverse complement strand
AACAACTGCAACCAATTCCAGTAGGGTCATTTGTTGCAGTCCCTCATGAAAACCTTCCACTATCCATTGAAAATCCATGGAGCGAATTTCTCCTAATTGTCTGTAAATTAAAATCAAATAGGGAAATAGTTTTTGTTAGTTTATACCTAAATAATAAATGAGAGAGGTTATGAGACAATTATAGGTATGTTTCTAAATGCTTTGAAAGGCTCTTTTACTTATATTTAGCCAGAACGGGACATCACATTCGATCCTTTCAGGATCGGTTCATCGATTATTATGTTTTTCTATAAACATGCGATCCTTTTAGGATCAGGCTGCAAATAGATACCATTGCTCAATTTAAAAATTCGAAAACGAATCAACGTCATGGGATACCTTTTTGATGCTGAAGGCATCATGTTTATAGCTAATTATTTACACATAGCCTTCGATACTGCAAGTGTCGCATATCGGTGTTGGAGTAAGTTTAAATGCTAATTCCTACATCACATTCGATCCTTTCAGGATCAGTTCACCGTCTATTATGTTCTTCTATAAACATGCTATCCTTTTAGGATCGGTTATCGGATAGGAGTTTTGTAATATAAACATGTAATCCTTTCAGGATCATTATAGTAACTGGTATAATGATCTAGGTGATCCTACTGGTTGTGCGATATAAATTTGATGTAACTTATGATTAGGTCAAATGAGAATTAATATAAATTTATTGCTATTAAGGGATCGAATAGGTAAAAAGAGCCAAATCCAAACATCACATAAGATTCCTTTGGAACGAATAAATTTACAAAAGCCTAATCTTCTAATTTGAATAAAATTCCTACGAGACTGAAGGTGTCAAATGTCTATAGTAAAGAGTAAAATTAAACTTATCGACCCTGAAAGGTGTAGAACAGCGACGTACAGTTATATGGTAATTACCCTGAAATATTTTCAATATACCTAAAAAAGCCCCTGTTATTATTGCAGGGGCTTTAAAATTTATTCTGTGATTTCAATTACCTTAAATTCTGTTCGTCTGTTCATCTGACGGCCGTCTGGATTATCAGATCCATCAGGATTTTCATTTGGAGCTATCGGTCTGGATTCACCATATCCTCTGGCTACCATCCTGTCTCTTGCTATGCCCTGGCTGATTATGTACTCGACAGCGGATTCTGCCCTACGCTGGGATAGTTCCTCGTTATAGGCTTCAGTACCCCTGCTATCTGTATGTGAACTAAGCTCTATCCTAATATTTGGATTATCCTTCAGGATCTTCACCAGTGCATTTAGCTTTTCTGCAGCATCCGGTCTGATTTCTGCCCTATCAAAATCATAATAAATATCTTCTAGCACTATTGCTTTATCCAAAACCAACTGTTCCAGCACTATAGTAGTATCCAACGTAACATTAGTGACATCCTGGATAAGTGTAGCCGGATCCGGAGTTTTCCCTACTGTGGAATAGGTGATGCTCTGGGTGAAATATCCGCTCTTCGATGCTATGATTGAAAATTCTTCATCAGGGGCCAATCGAAACCTTGTCTGCCCTCGGGTATTGGTATTGTCTCCTCCGGCCATTTTGTTATTGGCATCATAAAGCGTTACTCTAGTCTGGGGAAGTATTTCTTCTGTGCCATCATCTTTTCTTTCTTTAGTAGTTACATTAAGAAAGACATTGACCACTTTTGGTTTTGGAGTCTTATCTTCAAAATAATAAATATCATCATCTCCAACTCCCCCTTCACGGTTTGAGGCTAAGAACCCTTCTTTAGGATAATTAGTGAAATATATGCCAAAATCATCTGCTATAGAATTGATGTTTGGACCGAGATTGACAATTTTTACTCCATCATCATTCATTTCAGCTACGAAAATATCAAGCTTTCCAAAACCAGGGTGCCCATCTGACGAAAAGAAAAGATTGCCATTGGCTTCAGGTCTGGGAAAAAGTTCGTTTCCTGGAGTATTTATCTCGGGGCCAAGATTTTGCGCATTGCCAAAATCTCCGTTTGCCAATAAGGTGGCTTTATATAAATCTATGCCTCCGTATCCTCCTGGTCTGTTGGATGAAAAATAAAGTGTTTTACCATCTGGGCTAAATGCAGGTGTGGAATTCCAGTAACTCGCATCATCATTCACTGCCATGTAGATAGGCTCAGTGAAAGCCGCTCCACGAAAATATGACGCATATAAACTCACTTCTGGATTGTCTCTCTTAGATGCGGCATTGCCTCTCGCATATATAATAGTGTTACCGTCAGGACTTATCGCTATGGCTCCCTGGTTGAGTCCTTCCTCATTTCTGAACTCAGGAAGGGCCTGTACATTCTGGACATCTACTTTTACACCGTCAGCCCGGGCTCGGAATAATTTGGTATAAGATTGGCCCGTAGCTGGATAAATTCCTCCACCCCCCCTAGAGCTGGTAAAATATAAAAAGTTTTCACTCACTATAGGAGCATAGTCCAAACCTCTAGAGTTCAGAAGTTCGTAATTCTCAATTTGGTGATTTGGCCAGTAATCGGTGATCTGTTCCACCTTTTTCAGATTGGCGATTTGTCTTTCTGATCTGAGCTGTACAGTATCATTCAAAGATAGTTCTTTGGCTTTCTCAAATGCTTCTATTGCTTCTTTGTATTGGCCTTGGTCTCTAAGACTGAGACCTTTTTTGAAATATGTCTCTCCACGGCCGTCGATCTCTATCAATTTATCATAGTAGGGAGTTGCTTTTTCTATCCTGTTAGATAACCGATAGCTTTCTGCCACTATATTATTAGCCTGTCTGTCATCCGGATCTTTTTCCAGAATTTTTGAAAAAGTATTTATAGCTAGCTGGTATTCTCCGGATTCAAACTGGGCCATGCCTCGCTGGCTCAGACTGGTACATGCCCCCAGCAAAATAGATAGGAAAAGTATAAATAAGAAATGATGCTTCGTCATTGAACTACCGTGATTATTTTTTACCAAACCTAATATAGGACATAAAATTAAATTTAATATATGATCTATGCTTTTCAATAGTAAATAAGTTATTAGTTAGTAGGTCTTCCATTTATAAACTATCGATCAGTTATTGAAATATTTACTTAACCAACTTTCTTTGGCGGTAATAAGCCACTTTTCCTCGAGATCCTTTTTTTTCTCCACTATAGGATTAAAGATATAGGTTTCTCGTTCTAATTTTCCAGAGGAGATATAATTTTTTATTTCAGGCAAGGTAGCTGTAGTCACTTCTTCTCCCTCCATAAATGATACTTTTCCTTGGTTAAGCAAGTTTATGCCTAGCTCCTCTTCTATATTTCTAAGTGTTTTTACCGAACTGTCTATAGAACAGCCACTGGCTCCCAGCTGGGATTCATCTACAGAGAGTATGATAAATTTAGAATATTTAATATCAAATGATGTTGGCATTCTGCTTCCGTGAGTATTCCATTGTTCGCAGAAAGGCTGGAGTTTTTCTGAGACTAATCTTTCCTCTTCAGGAGTAAGCTTTCGGTCTGATTGATAAATCCATATTCTGGCGCCGGCAGGCATCTCTTCAAATGGTAAATACATGGTATAGTCTATTTTGGTTTGAGCATATAAAAGCCTCTTTTTCGTAACGTGAAAAGAGGCTTTTAGGATACTAATTTATTTTTAATTTTAGATGATTTTTATCTGGAGTGGTATCTCAAAGCCCTTGATCCTTAGCGATCATCTCGGCTATATCGTATACCTGAACATCATTTTCCCGGTTTTTGTTTTTAACTCCGTCGGTCATCATAGTGAGACAGAATGGGCAGCCTACAGCTATTGCCGATGCTCCGGTATCAAGCGCTTCCTCTGTGCGTTCTATGTTGATATCTTTATTTCCCGGCTCCGGTTCTTTATACATCTGGGCTCCACCCGCTCCACAGCAAAGCCCTTTGGTACGGCATCTTTTCATTTCGACCAATTCTACATCCAGTGCTTTGATCACATCGCGAGGTGCTTCATAGACATTGTTTGCCCTTCCCAGAAAGCAGCTGTCATGGAAAGTAATTTTCTTTCCTTTAAACTCTCCGCCGCCTTTAATGGTGACTTTTCCATCATTGATCAGCTGCTGCAGAAAGGTGGAGTGATGGATCACTTCATAGTGTCCGCCCAATGCAGGATATTCATTCTTGATAGTATTAAAGCAATGAGGGCATGCCGTTACTACTTTTTTTATATTGTAGCCGTTAAGCACCTGAATATTCCCAACGGCCTGCATCTGAAATAGAAATTCATTTCCTGCTCTTCTGGCAGGATCTCCTGTGCAGGTTTCCTCTGGGCCCAGTACGGCAAAGCTTACGTCTACTTTATTCAATATTTTTACGAATGCCTGAGTCACGGCTTTATATCTGTCATCAAACGAACC
>DATHVH010000378.1:0-5435 GCA_035461405.1 Anditalea sp. | reverse complement strand
TCCAGACTCTGTTTTGAATTTATTAGGTTGTGTGAATTCTGAATGGGATTTAAAATATTTCCTGAGTTGGCTATCAATATATATTTATCTCCAAAAGTTAGGGGCCCTTTGTCTATTATTTTTCTTTTAATAGTAGGCTCTATCCAATAAGAAATTTCTTCGGGTATCAATCTAACTACCATGCTTTGTTCTATGCTATAAAGTTGCCAATACAAACTATCTGTAGAGTAAGGTTGAGTCATTTTAACATCCTTGATTTCTTTATAGTTGATAAAGTCAGATATGATTTTACTATCATATTGGTAAGGGTATAAAAAATTAAATAAATCATTATCGGCATCAACAGGATATTGAATCTCGTTTAAAACGATTTCTTCCTCATTGATCTTTATGCTGTTTAAAACTTTATGCGTGGCTAAATAAGTTGAATCCACTTCTGTTATATTTCTTGTTACACTTACCAATTCTCCCATTATGAGATTTTTATTCATCAAAAATGCGATAGCATTATTGAAATCTGTAATGTACTCACCGGGGCTATTATACCAAAAATAGATCGGATAAGGTATGGGCTTTTTAAATTCATCAATATCTCTTAATTCCCAATCTATCCGTAACGAGTCTAAACGTTGGATTTCATTGTTATCAAGAATTCCGTCTGAGGCTATAGCTAATATTTCCTTTGAAAAGTAACTATAATTAAGGTCCATTCCCAACATGGAAATATTTTTTAGGTTTTTGATGACAAAAGCGATATTATTTTCTTTTTGAAACAAAGTTTGTTTTATTCCAACATTCGTCCTAGCTGAAACTAGTAGCGAATCTATGAGATCAAATTCTTGCTGAAGCAATGAATCCAGGAGAACAACATCAAATTGGCTTACTGTCTTTTCTTTTTCTATTCTGCTAACTATTTGGATTAGTCGATCAGTATGAAACACAACTTTTTTTATCTCTTTCCCAGTTATTAAGGTAAAAAGGCTTTTCAGCGTTTCAGAGGCTTGATTTTCTGCTTTCTGAAGTATATCGGCTCTATGGGCAAACGCAAGGAGTTTCTCTATACAATATTCTTTGACGAGTTTGGCGTCTTTGAAATCTACTTTACCATTATCATCCAATATTTCAAATCCGGGAATACCTTTTTCAGGTATAAACCAAGGATTGATATCTACATTGAGAATTTGTGGAGTCAGTCCAATGATATGAACCTCTTTTAGGTTCTCATTGATAAAAAGAGAAGATTCTTTTAGTTCAGTAAAATCAAAACCTGCTTTTACCCAACCCCGACCGACCATGGCTAATTTTTTCCTGGCTTCGCTTTTAGTGAGTTCCGCAGTTTTATTTTGATAATAAAACCTCATAAAATCTTCCACATCTAAGGTTTCGTTTGGGCTTGGTAGTTCATCATAGATCATAAACAATGCTTCCTCTCTATGCCGGGGATTTGGCTGCCACCTACTATTTCTTGGTCTACGGCTTTTTATTCGATAGATGTATTCCAACATGTCATCATAGAGTGGATCGGTAATAATATCATCCATAAACCCATGGTAATTAAGCTTATCATTAATATTTCTGCTATTCACATCATATCTTATAATTCTCCTCCATCCGGATACAGGACTCATCTTTTTATATTCTTCGTCTTTTTCTGAATTGGGTAAATCCTGGAATGCTTTTAAATTACTTAAGACGGAGTAAATATCTTTGTATAAAATAATGGCATTGTTACTAATATTGTCTTCTTCAATTTCATTTAACCTTGCTTCATCTATTGAGGCGACAACTTCACCATAATATTCAGCAGTTACTAGTTGACCGATTTGATTGACTTCTGCTACTATATTGGCAGTATCTTTTAATTTGACCTCTCCTCCAAAAATTCCCATAGGATTCCAAATATAAACCAGTATCACAATAGCCAATACAAGGACTATATCCAGTAAAAATTTCAAGTTTTTAAGGAGCCATCCTATCATTGTTCCAATAGGTTTTCAGGGTTTACCAATAAATTCACTTTGGAAATAATGAGGTCATCACTTTCAAAGTCTATGTAAATTTCTTTATAACCCAAAGAACTCAAAAGCACATTGAACATCTGTTGGGTATGAATTTGAGTAGTCTTGACGATACCCATGTGCTGTAGATTTTCCCTAATGTCGAGTTCAGCTAGACGGAAAAACTCTTCCTGGTCTCTTATATTTATTTTGTTAAGAAATATTTTAGGATTAGAAATCAAAGAGTCTTCTACAAAATTCGACGGTGGGTATGAAAAGTTGATCACTTCAATAGGCGGGAGGCTAAGATGGATTTTATTACCATCAATTCGGATGTTACTTTCCCGAATTTTACTTAAGTCAATTCCCGCTTTGACTCTTGCTTGGGAATAAGCCATAAAGCTTGCTTCATTGATTTTGAAAAAGACAAGCCTTTTAGTCTTTGTGCCAAAAACTATTTTGTCAATAACAAATTCAGTAGTTGCCAAATCTGAAGCATTTTGAATTTTACCTACTACAAGGGCTCTATCATTATTTTTACATGAGTTGGCCAATACTGCATATACTAACAGCATTAGAAGTTTTGTCATAAAGGACTTAAACAGGCTTTTGGCTTTCATCAGGTATATATTTTTTTATGTTTTTCGTAAGCAGCTTGCAATCTTACATCATACCTGTTTGCTTTGTACCCACTCCCGTTATACCCATGCGCGAAATTTGACCAATCATATTTACCATCGCGGTTTTCATTTTCTGAAATAAAATCAACCAAAGGTGTACCCTTCATTTTTTTAGTCATTATAAAAGCCAAGAAATCTAAAAAATGATATTTTTCGTGTTCATGCTGCCTGGCCTCAAATTCAATCCAAGATTTATATTGGTCTTTTTCCTCACCAATTCGGGATTTAATATTGTGTTCAAAATTTTCTCCCAAGACCTGAAACAATCCCCAAGATGCTGAATAGACTGCTAATTTTGGATCAATTTTTTTAGCTCTTTCCAGTCTGTCATATTCTCCGATTCCACCCTTATAGAATTCTCGACTCCAGCTTTTATAAAGTATATCTTTATTAGATTTTTGAAGTTTTTCCAATTCATCATCTGACATTCCTTTATTTTTGAGAAGTCTCCAAAAGAGGTGGCCTTCAAAAAGTATTTTAGCATTTCCGTTTTTTAAATGACCGCGGCCCGAAGACTCGACTTCTATTACTGCTTTGACCACTGGGAGTGAAAGAATAATATCTTTTGTCTTTGATAAATTTTCGAGACAATCAACTAATTGATCATCATTGAGAATTTTACCATTGACATTATCTTGGATCTGTACAAATCCAAATGTATCTATTGGAGCAGCGGGTTGAGTACTGGTTTTGATCAGGGTTTGTTTAAGTTCTGTGAATGATGAGGGAGTTGGTTCTTCTTTTTGACTTGAAATACCAAACGCTTTATCTTCCTCATAAAAGTCTTTATCATCATCAGATACATTATCATCTAATCCATACGTAGTGGGAGGAATGCCAGCAGGAATAGTTGGACTTTGAGTTGTTTGGACAGTAGGGTGGTCCTTAATATGATCAGGTTGATTTGGGTTTTTCCACCTCTCTCTGAAATATTTAAGCGACCTATCACCAAAGTAGAATGCAATCATCATTAAAAATGCAGTTTCAAAAAATTCAAATTGTTGAATCCGTAGTTGCATTAATTGGGGATCGATTTCTTCAGTACCCATACTAGCCACCAAGAGGGAAATTCCTCCAAACAATAGGGTAAAAGCAATCATCCCCCGTACAGTGCCAGGGGGAAGGCCAAAGGTTTGACTTCTATAGGGATTATACTTTGGTTCACGTATTTGAAAAGCTGGATTTTCACTTTCCAGGTAGCGACCTTGCCTTTTTGCTTCGGCTATTTCTGCCCATTCGCCATCAGTGATTCCAAAATTGATATTAAAATGGTATACTGACCAAACAAAGTAAATCATAAAAACAGCTAGCCAAATTACCAGCATCAGTAAACCTACAATGGCAAAAATGTTCTTTTGCTCTAAGTACATTAAAACACTGTAAGTAAAAGAAATAGTCACTAATAAAATGGCAAATATTATAGTTCCTTTGAAAAAGATATCGTGGTATTTATTGACATAGTAAGATTTTTTTTCATCCTTTTCTTTGAAATAACTTATTACTATCCAATAAATTAACACCAATGCAATAAGTGAGGAAATCGTCCATGCCAATACATTTTTACTATCCTGAAAAAAATGCCGGAAAAAATAACCTAGCACAATTGATATAATGACTGTAGCAATAATTTTTATCAACATTTGGTAAAAGTTGTTATTCAAATTTTTCATAAGGATGTCAGTTTACTTCGATCAAACCAGTCTTCATTGAGGATTTGGATATTTACCAACTCGTTGGAATCTAAAAGGGCAGTAATAATTTTATAAAATCTACGATAAGCATCTCTTGAGTTTTGAAGTGATTTTCTACTTGGACCGGCCATTACGCCATCAGCTAGCAATAAACAACCATCAGTATTTTCATGATAATTTCCTACATGGATATAAATACCGTCGAATCCAGGTACATTTTTAAGTTGCAGATGTCTGGTAAACCAGGGTTTGAAGTCCCTCAAGTAATCTCTGGTAATTCTCGAGTGCGCAGGATCAACAGTGCTGTAACCAATGGTATAAATACCTGTTGGTATCCTAGTTTTCCCCCTGATTTTTTCATCCTGATGGGTGTCTTCAAGGGTATAGGCAAAAAATTCGTTACGTAGAAAAATTAGCCCTAGAGTGGTTTCTCCATCATCTATATAACGCAAAACCGTTAGCGTACATTTCCCTAAATAGGTTCCTTCTTCCGTTTTGGAATTTTGCAGTTTGATTTCAAGGTCTTTGATTTTTTGTTGTAAGGATGCAATTTCTTTGGTCTTTTGCTCTATGATATTGATATCATGATTTTTGGAAGCAGGTGGGTGGGGAGGATCATCAGTTTTGGTTTCTTTAGTAACTTTAAAAGTCTCGGCGATTTTCTTGTATCCATTTTCCACCAATACCAATACATATCCAATAAATCCTATTACATATAACCAAGCTTTGCCCAATACATCGGGATTGGTAAGTATTACCAAAACAAGTATGGCAATCAGCGCTATAACCAAAAGTGCAGCAAACTTTTTCATCTTAAAATATTAAAAACTGCAAAAAGGAAAATAAAAAATATTTTAAAGAAGTGGTAATCAAAAATTAAGAATTAAAACTCTTAAAATCAAGTAGATGGCTTATATTGTTTAAGATTATTTAAATTAAACTTGAAAATGTTACTGTATGATACTTTTATGTACAACCATTTCTATACCAGCTACATAGTTTTGTAGTATTGCATAGAGAGATAGTGTCACCCTTTATTACAGAAAGGGCATGGTTTACTTAGGAGA
>DATHVH010000377.1:0-2573 GCA_035461405.1 Anditalea sp. | reverse complement strand
TAGTATACAAGATGACGCGGATGAGAATCAATATCACCTAAAAGTTGATCCTCAGACTGTCTATCAGGAAATCGATCATTTTGGAGCATCAGATGCTTGGTCAGGGCAGTTTGTAGGGACTTGGCCAGAACCTAAGAAAGGTGCCATTGCAGACCTTCTGTTTAGCAATAGGTTGGATGAACAGGGTAATCCAGTAGGAATAGGACTATCGCTTTGGAGGTTTAATTTAGGAGCTGGCAGTACGGAACAAGGTGAGGAAAGTGGAATAAGAGATGCTTGGAGAAGAGCGCCTTCTCTTGTAGATGCAAGTGGCAATTTTAAAATCCAAAATCAAAAGGGCCAGATCTGGTTGGCTCAAGCGGCGAAAGAGAGAGGGGTGAAACACTTATTGACCTTTCTCAATAGCCCGCCAGTATTTTTGACAAGAAATAATAAAGCTTATACCTCAAATTCGGACCAATCAAATTTAGCCCCAGAAAATTATGAGGCCTTTGCTGAATATATGGTTAAGTCTATCGAAGGAATGCATCAGAATGGCTTACAGGTAGACTATATCAGTCCGGTAAACGAACCCCAGTGGGATTGGAATGATGGAGGGCAGGAAGGAACACCTTTTTGGAATCAGGAAATTGCGGGCATAGTTAAAGCACTCGATGCGAAGTTGGAACAAAAGGGACTTCAAACTAAAATAGATATAGCAGAGGCCGGTCAAATTGAATACCTGTACTCCGAACACAATAGGCCAGGGAGATCGAACCAAATACAGGATTTTTTCGATCCAGAATCAGATAACTATATAGGTAACCTTTCCCATATGAGCCAAAACATATCAGGGCATAGTTACTTTACTACCTCCCCTTTTCAGCAAGCCGTAATTAAAAGACAACAATTAGCCCAAGCTCATCAAAATTATGATATAAAATATTGGATGTCAGAGTATTGTATATTAGGTGATAATGATGGAGAGATCAGAGGCAATGGTAAAGATCTAGGGATAAATCCTGCTTTATATATGGCAAGGGTAATTCATAATGACCTCGCAGTAGCTCAAGCGTCTGCTTGGCACTGGTGGATAGCCATATCACCCTATGACTATAAAGACGGTTTGGTCTATATCACTAAGTCTGAATCTGACGGAGAATTTGAAGAAAGCAAAATGCTATGGGCATTAGGTAACTATAGCAGATTTGTCCGTCCAAATTTTCAGAGGATAGATGTTTCCTTAAATAGAGAATCAAACCAAGATTTTCTCGCCACTGCTTTTAAAAATCCTGTTACTGACGAACTAGTAGTGGTAATAGTAAATTCTTCCAATAGCGCTACCGAAATCAATGTTGAAAGTACTATCCAAAATGAGTCGTTGACTTGGCATGGGTATGTGACAGATAAGGATCACAACTTAGCCTTCATGGCATTAGACACAAATACAGAAATAACTATCCCTGCACGATCCATAGTGACATTGACCACCCAAAAACCATAATATGATGATCTTATTATTTGATACAATAGACCCTCGGAAACTGTGCCTGCTTATACTCCTGAGTTTTTTCTCTTATAGTATTCACGCCCAGCAGGCAGGCAAAGAATTATTTAATCAGGATTGGGAATTTCAGTTAGGAGATTTTAAACTTGATGAAGCACAATCTTTAAAGGAAAACTGGAGAGCAGTAGAACTTCCTCATGACTGGAGTATAGAAGGACCTTTCAGTCCAGAATGGGCGAGTGGAACGGGGTTTTTACCGGGAGGAATTGGCTGGTATAAAAAGGAATTTTCTATAGATGACTACAATGAAGAGCATAAATATGCCATATATTTTGATGGGGTTTATAAGAATAGCGAGGTATGGATAAACGGGGAATATTTAGGGAAAAGGCCATTTGGGTTTATTCCATTCCAATATGATCTTACACCATATCTTACGAAGGACAATAATACCATTTTTGTAAAAGTAGACCATGAAAATTATGCAGATGCGCGTTACTATACTGGTTCGGGAATTTATAGAAATGTATATCTTCTTACTTCCAATCCAATTCATTTTGCACAGTGGGGAGTGTTTTTTCATACTCCGGAAATAAAAGAAAGCAATGCTGTAGCAAAGCTTGAAATTGAACTAGAACAGCAGCTGCAGTCACAAATAGATATTGATATAAAAGCCGTCATAAAAGATAGCGATGGATCAACTGTGGCAGAAAAAAACCAAGTGATTTCAGCTAAAAAGGGAAGAGATTCTCAAGGTAAAATGGATTTTAATATTCCAGAACCCCAACTTTGGTCTCCAGACCAACCCAATTTATATACCTTGGAAATTGAACTTTGGGCAGAAGATAAATTGATGGATCGATGGACTGAGAAGGTAGGAATCAGGGATTTTCATTTTGATGCTTCTGAAGGTTTTTTTCTTAATGGAGAACCTACCTTACTGAAAGGAGTGTGTATCCATCACGATGCCGGAGCATTGGGAGCAGCTGTACCTAAAGAAGTATGGAGAAATCGATTAGCCACCTTAAAAGAACTTGGCAGCAATGCGATTAGAATGAGCCATTATCCCCATCAGGATTATATTTAT
>DATHVH010000376.1:0-33961 GCA_035461405.1 Anditalea sp. | reverse complement strand
TCAGGGGTAAAATTCAAATCCCCTCCCATGGTTTATATGCTTTGGAAAATAATATGACTGTAATGGAGATATTGGAAGCTGCTAAGATTTCTGCCCAAACTGGAAAGACGGTAGAGTTGCCCTTAAAGTAAGATGACGGATATCCGATAAAGAGCAATAAAAATGAAGTGCAGTATGTTCGGAAATTTAAATACATGAACCTAGCAAGTATACGCCGAGAAATTTTGGTAAGAAGTAAGAGGTAAAAGTGTGAAGTGAGAAGTGAAAGTGGAAGACGGAAAACCGAAGATAGGTGTCTGGATTTAGGACATGACAGCAAAATAATCATGTGCAAACATAGGTAAAAACCTGTAAATAGAGATTAAAAAATAATTTTTAAAGCTTCAGAAATATTTTAAAAAATCTCTTAAATTGTGTGTATGAAGCAGTTAAAGAAGATAGGATTTTATAGCGCTTTTATCCTTCCGCTATTACTGATATCTGGATTCTATATGGGGGGAATTCATATGCTTCTCATACACACTTTTGTTTTTCTGCTTGTTCCTTTTCTTGATTTTATAGTTAGCAGAGACAAATATAATATACCCAAAAACGAAATTTCTAAAGTAACAAAAGAGCGGTTTTATAAATGGGTGCTGTATACATGGGTTTATGTACAAATGGCACTTTTATTCTGGACTTTTTATATCGTAGCCACTCATTCTTTACATGCATTGGAATGGGTTCTACTCTTAACTGGAACTGCTCTGATAACGGGAGGAATAGGAATAACAGTAGCACATGAACTTGGTCATAAGAAGAGCTATCTGGATCATCTATATTCAAAAGCTTTATTAATGACGGTATGCTATATGCATTTTCTTATAGAGCATAACCGAGGTCATCATGTAAGAGTAGCTACACCTGAAGATCCGGCCACTAGTAGAAAAGGTGAGAGCTTTTATGCCTTTTGGTGGAGATCCGTAAAAGATGGCTATCTCAGTGCCGTTGCTATAGAAGAGAGCAGATTGAAAAGGAAAGATATTCCTATTAGATCTCTCTCCAATCAAATAATTCAGTTTGCCATTGTCCCATTAACATTTGTTGCTTTTGCCACATCACTATTTTCCATTTTTGCAGAAAGAGTAGTTTGGGAAGTGCCTTTATTCTTTTTTATTCAAAGCTTTTTGGCATTTAGTTTACTGGAAATTGTAAACTACATAGAGCATTATGGTATGGAAAGAAAAGTACTGCCTAATGGCAAATATGAGAAAGTGACCCACTTACATTCTTGGAACGCATGCCATACTGTTAGCAATTTTTTATTATTCCAGTTACAAAGGCACTCTGACCATCATGCTTATGCAGCGAAGCCATACCAGGTTTTAAACCATTATGATGAAAGCCCACAGTTGCCAACCGGTTATTCCGCGATGCTAATCTTGGCACTTTTCCCTCCGCTATGGTTTAGAGTAATGAATCCAAAACTAGATACTTGGAAACTACGACAACTTAACGCCGCTTGATAAAACAGATAAGACTTATAATAAATCATGTCTGTAAATTTTAAGATATATTTTGCAATAACTAAAAAGATGGGATAAAGTCACTAGTTACTCAAGCATATTTTTACTAAAGAACAAAATAAAGGTCAACTGTTTTTTCACTCCTCATCACCAGCATCAGGTATGTATTCTAATTTTAGCATAACAGGAAAGTGATCAGATCCAAATGCTTTTAGACGCTGAAGCTTTATATATTTGAAATCATGGGTATAAAAAAAATGATCTAAAGGAAATCTAAGAAGAGGAACAAACACATTATAAGTATTGAAAAACCCTCTGCCCTCTCTTGGATCCAGCAGATTACATCTTTTTTGAAATAACTCAGAAGTATATGACCAGGCTACATCGTTAAGGTCACCCATTACAATGCATGGCTTTTTTTCTTTTACAATACGTTTTCCAATTAATAATATTTCCGTATCTCTTTCATAAGTGTCACTCCCAATTTTAGGAGGTTCGGGATGTACACAATGTAAGGTCACCAAATTCTTTGAAGGCAATTCCAGCTGTGTATATATGGAAGGTATATTATCATCCATTAAAAAATTGACCTCTACATTATGTAATTTATATTTGGAATATAGTATCATTCCATAGGTATTCTCCAAGGGATGCTTGATGTAATACGGGTATGTTTCATCAAGTACATTAATAGCCTGGGCCCATTTTTGATTTACCTCATTTAATAATATTACATCTGGACTAGCATTATCCACTAAATCCAGATACTTTCCATAATTTTCATTGTCCATTTTTACATTGGACATCATGATGTTTAAAGTGTTTTTTTGGTCAGATAAAATAGCTTTCTCAGATCGGATAGGATATAAAGGAGTGTATCTGACCATAGATAAGGACTGATAGATGATAGCGCATATAATAACAAATAAAGATATATAAAAAGGGATAGGTTGGGCATGCAAATAAATAAATACCAATCCTAAAGTAAATATGGCCAAAACAGTAATCTGTAGCCTTGGGAAATCAAATACTCTAATCCACCACTTATGTGTTTTTATCAATGGGAGCCAAGTAGCCAATGTACAGATGGTAACAAAAATAATCGTTAATACGACCATACCTGAATTTTATAAGGAATCAAATTTAAGATTTTTGGTTTTAAAATCACTATAAAATGCCTTTAAAGTACACTGGTAACCTATATTTAGATTCTTTAAATATAAATACCATTTACTTTTCTACCATTTCTTCTTTGGGGACAAATTCTAGAGTAATCAAAATAGGAAAATGATCGGATCCTATATTATCTAAACGCCTGAGATCAACCAAATTAAAATCATATGTGTAAAAAAAATGATCCAGTGGGTATCTGAAAAGGGGGAAATTTACACTGTAAGTATTAAATAAACCTCTACCCTCTCTCGGGTCTAATACATCAGCGCTTTTTTGAAATAATTCAGATGTAGAAGACCAAGCTACATCATTAAGATCACCGGCCACCACTGAGGGACCACTTTCATTTACTATACGCTGGCCCACCAATAATATTTCTGTATCCCGGTCATAGGTAGGCGATCCAGGTTTAGGAGGTTCAGGATGTAGTGCGTGAAGATTTATGGTGATACCAGAAAGTAATTTTACCTTTGCATACATGGACGGTATATCCTCTTTTACCAAAAAGTTTACTTCAGGATCGACGAGCTCAAGTTTGGAGAATAAAAGCATTCCATAAGTATTATCCAGTGGATAAAGAATTTGATATGGATAATTTTCCTTTGATATAGCAATCTCTCTTTCCCAATTTATATCGGGTTCTGTCAATAGAATAATTTCCGGATCTATCTGGGCAGCGAGCGTTTTGAATTTTTCATATTCTTTATTTTCCATCCTTACATTGTACATAAGGATTGTAAAAGTATTTTCTGGCTTAGGCTCAAAAGACCCAGGAGAAGTTATAGGAAATAGTGGGGTATATTTAATAATCAAACTTGCCTGATAGACAATAGCCGATAAAAGTATAAGGGCTATACCGGCCATACGGAAAATTTCTTTTCTATATTCGTAAAAGGTTAAAATCAATGCCAAAACAGCAATAAAAGCAATCTGGGCCCGTGGATAATCAAATATTCTTATCCACCAGTGAGTAGTACGCACAAAAGGCAATGCTGTAGCAATTACTGCAATAAAAATCAAAATATTAGTAAGAACCCTCATGTAAAAAACTTTATATTATTGAGCCTAAATATAATGCCACAAAATATCTTCTTTGAGAATTGTAATTTTTTAACTAAATAACGGGTTCATTTAACCTATACCTAATTATGAAATCAAGAAGGAAATTTATACAAACCTTATCTTTGGCAGGCGCAGCTGCCACATTACCATTATCATCATATAGCAAAAATTTAAATTCAGGAAAAATGATCCACCAGGTATTCTTTTGGCTTAAAGAAGGAGAAGATGTTCAGGATTTTAAAAAAGAGGCATCAGTATTAGGGAAATGTAAAGACGTAGAGAATTTTTATATAGGTACTCCAGCACCTACTGAAGCTAGAGATGTAGTAGACAATACCTATCAAGTAGCCTGTACGCTATTTTTTGATACTCTAGAAGACCAAGCCGCCTATCAGGTAGATCCTGATCATTTGGAATTTATAAAAAGAAATTCAGATCGTTGGTCGTCAGTAAAGGTCTACGACTTCATGATTTAAATTAAAGGGGGAGAAATCCCCTTTTAAGTTTTAATTTTATGAACTTACCATCAGATTGCAGCCTCTGACATCGCTATTGTCAAACCTACCCAGCACTTCCAGCATACCCTCTTCATCAAACCTTCCCAGATCTTGCGTTTCTATAAAGGCACAGCTGTGAAAATTTGCAAGGTCAATTATATTGATACCTCCCTGCTTTCTGGAGCTTTTTGATAAGGGGTCATTTGGATCCCGAAGGGTTACCTTCATAGTGGAAGGAAGTTTGTACTTCCCATTACCATGGGAATAAGCTTGTGACATCATTTCTGTCATACCATATTCAGAATGTATTTCACTGACCTTAAAGTATTCTTTCAGAATAGAATGCACTTCTTCCCTAATCATTTCTTTTCGACGGCCTTTCATGCCACCTGTTTCCATTACTATCAGATTTTCCATTTCAGGAAAATCATATCCCTTTTCGGCTATATCCAATAAAGCGAAAGTAACCCCCAGCAATAAAATTTTCCTATCATCAGACCGAAGTAAATTTAGTTTTTCAACCAGCTGCTGGTATTCATAAAGATAAAATCCAGAATGGGATGACCCCGATTTTTTTATAAAATCATCAGCCATAGCTACTAGCGAACTGCCTTTCCTTTCTAAATAGGCAGGCAAAAGTGCCAATACATGATAATCCCCAATAGGACCATACTGATTTTCAAATATCCGGACAGCATGATTCAGATAAAACTTCTCAGACCAAATGAAATGACGACTGGTTATAGCACCAGTAGTCCCACTACTAGAATAAAAGTTGTTATAATCTATTTCAGAACCACTGACTACCTTATGGGTTTTAAAAAAAGAAATTGGTAGATAGGGTATCTGATCTATTTCTTTTATGCTTGATATATCAATTTGCCGATAAGTAAGATAGGAGCGATATACATTATTGTGTAATGCTTGGAACTTAAATAGGTGGAGCGCCAGGGAATCGAAATCTACGGGGTCTAAATTTTCTAATTCCTTAGAAAAACTTTTGAAATAATTCATCGTTTCTTTAATTGTGAATGGCGATTTTTTACCAACTTTATAAAGTTCCATATATAATACGTAAATTTAGTCCCTGAATATGAAGGTGAAAAACTATATAGGTATAATATTTTCCTGCGCACTGATCAGCAGCTGCGTAGCACCCCCGGATAACTTCCCATCCGTACCAGAGATAAATTTCAGTGGAGTGGAATTTGTGCCTGTACAGAATGCATCTGATTCCCTTATTATTAGTGTGGATTTTAGAGATGCTGAAGGAGATCTAGGACTAAACCCTAGGGATATCAATCCTCCATTTAATGCACTCAACTTTATAAGGGATAATGGTGGCCAATTGATCACCTATGGTAATCGCCCCGCTACTGCACCAGTATTTAATCCTTTGGATTGGGCTATTAATCCATTAGTGGATAATGTCATCGTCCAGGATACGGTATGGGTAGAAATCAATCCTGATCACAATAATATATTTGTTCGGTTTTTTATCAAAAGAGGCGGTAACTACCAAGAATTCCAATGGTCTGCCCCTCCTTATTTTACTACTTTTAATGGCCGTTTTCCACGTATTCTGACTGAAGATAGGGCAAGAGCCATCGAAGGGAATATCCAGTATGGCATGCTATCTTCAGGCTGGCGTTCAATTTTTAGAAACGACACGATACGACTTGATGTTCAAATCCAAGATCGCAATTTAAATAAAAGCAATACAATTTCTACCCCGGACTTTACACTTGATCAAATTACCCGACGGTAACTATACTATATTGCGTTAAAAGAAAAAACCTCCGAAGTAATTATACTCCGGAGGTTTTTTTATGTAGTCGGGCACATTGTATTATGTTTATAGTTCGGGATAGCTATTAGGATCTACCTCGCTCATCATGCTATATACTTTCTCCACCACATCATCTATGCTTGGCTTGGAAAAATAATCACCATCAGAAGAATAGGCTGGCCTATGTGCTTTAGCTGCTATTGTAGCTGGCTCCGAGTCTAGGTGGAAATAAGCTTTTTGTCCCTCTATCACTTCCTGCATCATAAATGCAGTAGCACCACCCGGTACGTCTTCATCCGCAAAAATCACCCTGTTAGTTTTCTTAACAGAATCGGCTATCATATGATCGGTATCAAATGGCAGTAGGGTCTGCACATCAATAACTTCTACTGAAATACCCATCTCATCCAGCTGTTCAGCTGCCTGCATGATCACACGGCACATTGAGCCATAAGTTACGATGGTGATATCTGTTCCTTCTTTGAGAATTTCGGGCTTTCCTACCGGAACTGTTAGCTCTCCCAAATTAGAAGGCATTTTTTCTTTTAGTCGGTATCCGTTAAGACACTCTATTACCAAAGCAGGTTCATCTGCTTTGATCAAAGTATTATACATACCTGCAGCCTGGGTCATATCGCGCGGTACACATATAATCATTCCTCTCAAGCTATGAAGGATCATACCCATAGGTGAACCAGAATGCCATACACCTTCAAGTCTGTGCCCTCTTGTTCTCACTATTAAAGGTGCTTTCTGTCCACCTTTAGTTCTATATTGAAGTGATGCCACATCATCGGACAGGATCTGTATAGCGTACAGCAAATAGTCAAGGTACTGGATTTCAGCTATAGGCTTAAGGCCTCTAAGTGAAGCACCTATCCCCTGTCCTATTATGGTACATTCCCTTATACCGGTATCCGTCACTCGAAGCTCCCCATGTTTAGCCTGCAATCCTGCAAACGCCTGGTTTACATCTCCAATCTTTCCTACATCCTCTCCAAAAGCAAAGACTCTCGGATCATTTTCTAAAAGATTATCAAAGTAAGCCTGAAGAATTTCTCGTCCATCTACCTGTGGTGCCTCCTCTTCATACTGAACAGGAACCGCTTCTATTGCTGAAGCCCTAAATATTGATTCGCTGTAAAGGTGGCTATTATATCTTCCTTCGTTAAGTTTCTTTTGATTTTCATACCAGTCCTTCAATTCCTGCTTTATTTCAGCTGTATCAAACCTCATGAGCAACAAAGCTTTTCTTACTGAACTGATCACATCCTTACGGATAGGATTCATAGTATTGGCTAATTCCTTTGCCAGCTCCCCAAGTTTTGCTGACTGCCGACTTTGCTTTGCTACTTTTGCAATAATTGCAGAAGCTTGTTTTACCTCATCTTTAATTTCATTGGAGAAGGCTTTCCATGCAGCTTCTTTTGATTGCTTAGAAAAAGCTCTTGCTTCCTCTTCAATAGAAATAAGTTCCGCTTCGGTAGCAAGTTCATTCTCTAGTATATAATTACGGAATTGATACACACAGTCATAATCAGCCTCCCATTCCAATCTTTCTTTGGATTTATATCTTTCATGAGAACCGGATGTAGAGTGACCTTGTGGTTGGGTAAGCTCTATGACGTGCACTAACACGGGCACATGCTCTTCCCTGGCTATTCGGGCTGCTGCTTTATAAGTCTTTATAAGAGCTTCATAATCCCAACCTTTTACTACTAATATTTCATATCCCTTTTGATCATCGTTTCTTTGAAACCCTCTCAAGACTTCGGATATACTTCCTTTAGTGGTATGATATTCTTTTGGAACAGAAATGCCATATTCGTCATCCCATACAGAAACAACCATTGGCACCTGCAGTACACCGCCCGCATTGATAGCTTCATAAAACATCCCTTCTGAGGTAGAGGCATTTCCGATCGTACCCCATGCCACCTCATTGCCATCAATGCTGAACTGAGTAAGGTTTTTCAACCCTTTATTTTTTCTGAAAAGTTTTGACGCATATGCCAAACCCAACAATTTAGGCATTTGGGCAGCCGTAGGAGAAATATCAGCGGCTGAATTTTTTCTCTCTGTAAGATTTTTCCAGGTACCATCATCATTTAGAGACCTGGTACTGAAGTGACCATTCATCAATCTACCTCCCGATGCCGGTTCAGCCTGGATATCAGTATGAGCATATAATTGTGCAAAGTACTCCTGAATGGTAAGCTGCCCTATGGCAAACATAAAAGTCTGATCCCTGTAATACCCTGCCCTGAAATCACCATTTTGAAAAAATTTGGCCATAGCTATCTGGGCAAGTTCTTTACCATCTCCGAAAATCCCGAATTTGGCCTTCCCCATAAACACTTCTTTTCTTCCCATTAGAGAAGCTTGGCGACTTTGTTGTGCAAGCCTATAATCACTAAGTACTTCCTCTTTGGTGAGGTTTAATTTTTTATATATTTTGGATAAAGTCACCTCGTTTTCCATAATTTATTTTTTAAAGCTATTTTGGGTTCGCAGCCTTCTACTGCATCTAACCCAAAAATACAGAAATTTGTGGGGCTTACAAAAATATATAAAGATAAATTTTGATGCTATTCGGTAAAAAATTCTGACCTTGACCTATAAATTTATTTTTTTTAAAATAAAATTCTGCAGAAATACTAAATACTCCCTTTTAAGGATTTTATTACAAAATTATTAAAATGATAAGAATCTCATAATTTCTTATGAAGACTGATTAAAAAAATGAAAAGAAAACAATCGATTTCAGAGATTTAAAATTTAGGGTTAAATATGTCACTAATCCTCTTATACCGCATTAATAAACCGTGCATTCAAAATAAACAATTAGGTATTACTTTTCTTTATCCTAACCTTACTATATTTGCCACCATTATATAGCAACCCAAATATTAGTATCATGATAATAGGTGTTCCAAAGGAAATAAAAAATAATGAAAACCGTGTGGCGTTGACGCCAGCGGGTGCCCAAGAACTTGTAAAAAGAGGGCACACTGTATACGTCCAACATACTGCGGGAGAAGGCAGTGGATTCCCGGATGAATTGTATGAAGGTGCGGGGGCTCAAATTCTCCCTACCATAGAAGATACCTATGCGGCTTCAGAAATGATTATCAAAGTAAAAGAGCCAATAGAATCAGAATATAAATTGATTAAAGAAGGCCAACTTTTATTCACCTATTTTCACTTTGCTTCTCATGAGCCTCTAACAAAAGCTATGGTAGAAAGTAAAGCCATATGCCTGGCTTACGAAACCGTAGAGAGACCTGATAGAAGTTTACCATTACTTATACCTATGTCAGAAGTGGCAGGAAGAATGGCTATTCAAAAGGGTGCTAATTACCTTGAAAAACCTCTGGGAGGTAAAGGGATTCTTTTAGGTGGCGTACCTGGGACCTTACCTGCTAAAGTAATTGTATTAGGTGGTGGTATAGTGGGTACACATGCAGCCGCTATGGCAGCTGGATTAGGAGCTGACGTGATCATTATGGATGTAAACCTACAAAGGATGAGATACCTTAATGAAATCATGCCGCCAAATGTGAAAACCATGATGTCTAATGAATACAACATTAGACATATGATCACAAATGCGGATTTGATCGTGGGTGCTGTTTTGATCCCAGGAGCTAAGGCGCCACATTTGATCACTAGAGATATGCTTCCCACCATGCAAAACGGCGCTGTGTTGGTAGATGTAGCAGTGGATCAAGGAGGCTGTATCGAGACATGTAAACCCACTACCCATCAGGACCCTACCTATGTAATTGATGGCGTGGTACATTATTGCGTGGCTAATATGCCAGGAGCAGTACCTTATACTTCCACTTTGGCACTAACAAATGCTACCCTACCTTATGCTATTCAGCTGGCAGAGAAAGGATGGAAACAAGCCGCTATAGATGTCCCAGAATTAAAGCCAGGATTGAATATAATCAATGGAGAAATTGTGTATGAAGCTGTAGCACAAGCTTTTGATATGCCATTCGTGCCAGTAGAAAAATATCTGGAAAACTAGATCAAAGATTGAACACTAAAAAAACGGCTCCTTGACTGAGGAGCCGTTTTCATTTGTACTAACAGTATTTTTTTTAGGAATTAAATTCACAAGACTATCCAACCATTTATTTCATCCTATCAACACTGGACGATTTAGAATTTTATTTTATAGCTATTGAATTTTCTTTTCATATTATTTTTTTGAATTGAAATATAATTTTGAATCGATGTAGAGTTTTTTATAGATTCAAATTATAATATATAATTTTCTCATATCAGCAAAACTATAGAGTCATCATTAAATAAAATTAAAATTTATTGGCAAATATTTTTTGTTTTGATAAATACATCTCTTACATTTGGTGCATGTTAATTATCGCAGCACTATATTTTAGCTTCTATTACTTTTACTTCCACCCACAAGGTCGAATCGGAGCTGCGTATTGTCTAGTTAAAAAATAACATTCAGATATCATACAAACTTAAAGCCCGATTCGCAAGAGTCGGGCTTTTTTATTTAAACCTATAGAAATCATGCAAAACCATTTACAAATCAAAGACTGGGGATTAGGGCTAAGCGGTCACACCATTATAGCAGGTCCATGTTCAGCGGAAACACCAGAGCAGATAGAAAAAATCTGTCAGGCTATGATCAACGAGAAAATGATTCCTTCGATGTTCCGCGCAGGAATATGGAAGCCAAGAACCAGGCCGGGAAGTTTTGAGGGTATAGGAGAAGAGGGATTGGAATGGATGGAAATAGTCCGACACCACCTTAATATTCCTATCACCACAGAAGTAGGGAACGCTGCACATGTCGAGTTGGCACTTAAGCATAAAGTGGATGTCCTTTGGATAGGGGCCAGAACTACGGTTAATCCTTTTGCGGTTCAGGAAATAGCGGACGCACTAAAAGGTGTAGATATCCCGGTAATGGTAAAAAATCCTATGAACCCAGATCTCCAGCTTTGGATAGGTGCATTGGAAAGATTGCATTCTGTAGGTATTACTAAATTGGCAGCTATCCATAGAGGATTTTCAGATGCTTATGATAAGAGGTTCAGAAACAAGCCAAACTGGTCTATGCCTATCCACCTTAAGAGAGAGTGGAAAGGAATGGAAGTTATAAATGACCCTAGCCATATTGTGGGTAACAGAGCAGGTATTTTAGAAACTTCTCAGCGGGCAATTAATTTCGGACTAGATGGTCTAATGATCGAAACACACCATGATCCGGACAAAGCTTGGTCTGATGCCAAACAACAAGTTACACCTGCCCAACTTAAAGAGATACTTGCCGCTATTGATTTCAAAGATACACTTCAGGAAGAAAATCCTGATCAAAAACTTAACGATCTTAGACAAGCAGTGGACCACCTAGATGACCAACTTTTGGATCTATTACAGGAAAGGTTTACCATTATAGACCAGATCGGTCACTACAAAAGAGAAAATCACCTCACCGTATTCCAACCAGGAAGATGGAAAGAGGTAATGGAATCCAGAACACAAAAAGGTGTAGATAAGAATTTGAGCCAAAAATTCATGAAAGAATTGCTTTATACAATTCATGAAGAATCAGTAAAAAGACAGGAAAAACAACTTCGGGAGCCCAATAAGGTCGTAAAATAACCAGTTGCTAAAGAATACTGCTTAAATTAGCCTTTGTATATCATCCACCTTTTAGCACAAAACTATTGGAAACTATTATCTTTTCCACCAAAATATCCCAAACTCTCGAAAGGTTTTTGGCCAATACTAAATTTACAAAATTAGGAATCATAACTGATAGCAATACCATACGGGATTGCTATCCTATGATTTACTCATCAATACCAGACCACCTCACTTTCTCTTTTGAGGCAGGAGAAAAACATAAAAATCTGGATACCTGCCAAAAAATTTGGACGTGGATGACGGAAAATGATTTTGATCGGCAGTCTCTGATCATAAATTTAGGTGGAGGTGTGACTGGAGATATGGGCGGATTCTGTGCAAGTACTTATAAGAGGGGGATGCGATTTATAAATATCCCCACTACTCTCCTATCTCAGGTAGATGCAAGTGTGGGTGGTAAATTGGGAATAGATTTTATGGGATTTAAAAATCACCTGGGTGTATTTACTGAACCCCTGGCTGTACTGATCTCACAGGAATTTCTCAAAACTCTCGAAGAAGTAGAACTAAAATCTGGATATGCCGAGGTACTTAAACATGGTCTTATCAAGAATGAATATTATTTCTCTAGTCTAAAAACGATAAGCTGGCAAAACCAGTCATGGTCAGACATAATTGAGAAATCCATAAGTATAAAGAAAGACATTGTAGAAAAAGATCCTAAAGAAGAGGGACTTAGAAAAATTCTAAATTTCGGACATACTATAGGCCATGCTATAGAGTCTCACTACTTAAATTCCCCCAACCATCTACTGCATGGGGAGGCCATAGCTATAGGGATGGTAGCGGAAGCATATCTTTCCCATACTAAGCTGAGAATGTCCCGCGAGGACCTAAACACCATCACTCAAACTATTCTAGAAATATTTGGCAAAAAATATATTGCCCACTCAGATTTTGGAGAGATAGCTTCACTCTGTCTTCAAGACAAAAAAAATATGGGCAAAATTATTAACTGTTCGCTCTTGAGAAAAATAGGAGATTGTGAATATAATATCCCTATTTCTGAAGAGGACATTTTAGCAGCACTTCAATATTACCATGATTTAAAACATGAACCAGATCCAACTACCAAGTAAAACTTTATTTAAAAACACAACTATTCCTTTGCCCTCCTCTAAAAGTGAGAGCAATAGGGTATTGGTAATAGATGCCCTTACAGAAGGAACAAATACTATAGAAAATTTAGCGGAAGCCCGAGATACCCAAACCATGATCAGGTTGCTTGAAAAAGACCCTGCTATTTATGATGTCTTGGATGCAGGCACTACTATGAGGTTTCTAACCGCCTATGCCGCAGTAGCCAATAAGCAAAAAGTCATGTCAGGCACTGATCGGATGTGCGAAAGGCCTATAGGTATATTGGTGGATGCACTAAGGGAGATAGGGGCAGACATCCATTATTTGGGGGTGGAAGGATTCCCCCCATTAGCGGTAAATGGATTACCATCACAAAAATCAAACAAGATAAGTATCCGAGGTGATGTAAGCAGCCAATATATATCTGCCTTACTGATGATAGCTCCAGTATTGCCAAATGGTCTTACTTTAGAACTGACTGGTAAAGTGGGTTCCAAAACTTATATACAAATGACTCTGCAACTAATGCAGCATTTTGGTATCCAATATTCCTGGGAAGGCAATATGATTACCATCCAACCCCAATCCTATACTGCCACTACTTATAAAGTGGAAAGCGATTGGTCTGGAGCAAGTTATTGGTTTAGCCTGGTGGCATGTGCAGAAGAGGGTGAACTATTACTGAAAGGATTAAAGAAGAATAGTCTACAGGGTGATGCTGAAATAGTAAATATTATGGATAAGCTCGGTGTGGATAGTAAATTTACTGATGAAGGGATTTATTTGTCAAAAAAAACAGTAAGCGGATTGCCATCATTTGATTTTACGCACTGTCCAGATCTAGCGCAGACAGTAGCTGTCACTTGCGCCATCATTGGGCAAAAATCCGTATTTACTGGACTTGAAAGCCTTAGAATAAAAGAAACTGACAGAATTTTAGCCTTGCAGCAAGAATTAGCCAAAATAGGTGCGAAACTCGAGGAAGGGGACAACAGTGAATTTACATTAATTCCTACCGCCAATATTCCAGATCATGTAGCTATCCATACATATGATGATCATAGAATGGCTATGGCCTTTATGCCATTGATGACTAAGGCTGAGGTAACCTTCGATGATGCAGAAGTGGTAAATAAAAGCTACCCAAGTTTTTGGAAACATGTAGCATTACTTTCCAATCAATAGTATCCTATGAACCTAGTCAATTTGTAACATGAAAGTAGCCATTCAAGGAATCCCAGGGTCTTTCCATCATCAGGTAGCACTAAATGTATTTGGTACAGACATTGAGATTTTGGAGTTTCCCATTTTTGATGAAGTAGCCAAAGCAGTCCAGAGTGGACTTGTAGACATAGGTGTAATGGCTATAGAAAACTCAATCGCTGGAGCCATATTGCCCAATTATGATCTTATCGATCGATTTGGACTCTTCATAAACAGTGAATATTATTTACCAATATCCCACAACCTAATGGCATTACCCGGCTCTAATCTGAAAGAGCTAAAAGAAGTTCAGTCGCATCCCATGGCTCTACTACAATGCCAAAAGTACTTTGATCAATACCCCTCTATAAAACTTACTTCAGAAAAAGATACTGCTTCGGTAGCTAAAAAGATCAGTGAACAAAGATTGGCAGGCATAGGAGCGATAGCCAGTAAGAAAGCTGCAGAAATATATGGATTGGATATACTCGCTGCAGACATTCAGTCTTTTCAAGAAAACCACACCAGGTTTATTCTTTTAAAATCAAAAAAAGATATCAGTAACCAAATCCCTTCTAAATCATCTCTTAAAATCACTATAAAAAATAAGAAAGGAGGACTAGCGCAACTACTCACTACCCTAGCAGAGCACGATCTGGATTTAAGTAAAATCCAATCTATCCCTGTCATGGAGAGACCCTGGGATTATGCATTTTTTATAGATGTCATTATTTCAGATTTACAAAAGTATAAAGATGCGCTCCAAAAAGTAGAAGCTTCAGGTGCTACCATCAAAATTTTAGGAGAATATAAAAATCAAAAGCCATGATCAAGCCTGCAAAAAGGCTTGATCATGTAAAGGAATATTACTTTTCGGCCAAATTAAAGGAAGTAAAGCAAATGATAGCGGATGGAAAGCCAATTATCCAAATGGGGATAGGCAGTCCTGATCTTCCTCCACATCCTGATATCATCAATGCATTACAGCAAACAGCAGGGGAAGAGAATTCTCATGGGTACCAACCCTACCAAGGCAGTCCGCTTTTGAGGTTAGCTATGTCGAAGTTCTATGCTGATCATTATAATGTAAGCCTTAACCAAACAGAAATATTACCGTTGATGGGTTCCAAAGAAGGAATCATGCATATTTCTATGGCCTTTTTAAACCCAGGCGACCAAGTACTGATCCCTGACCCGGGCTATCCTACTTATGCGGCAGTAGCCCATCTAGTGCAAGCAGACCCCATTCCTTACCGACTTGATGAATCCAATAATTGGCAACCAAATTTCCAAGCTTTGGAAGCCATGGACCTTTCAAAAGTAAAAATTATGTGGACCAACTATCCTCATATGCCCACTGGAGCTTTGGCGGATGATGAATTGTTTGAAAAATTAATTGACTTTGGACAAAAGCATGGAATATTAATAGTGCATGATAATCCATATAGCTTTATTTTAAATGAAAAACCAAAAAGCATATTCGCCATAGATGGTGCCAAAGCGGTAGCCATTGAGTTAAATTCGCTTAGCAAGACTTTTAATATTCCTGGATGGAGAGTAGGAATGGTAGTAGGAAATGAAAAATATCTTGAATCCATTGTACAGGTAAAAAGTAATATGGATTCTGGGATGTTTTTGGGTATACAGGCAGGAGCCATAGCTGCATTAAAGTTAGGCCCGGAATGGATGCATCAGCTCAATAATCAATATTCAGTAAGACGATCTTTGATATGGCAATTGATAGAAACACTTGGACTAACCTACCAAAGAGATACTGCAGGAATGTTTGTATGGGCTAAACTGCCTGCCGATAAAGAATCTGGGGCATATGCAGATTGGTTATTATATGAAAAGCAGATTTTTGTAACTCCTGGAATTGTATTTGGAAGTATGGGAAAAAATTATATCAGGTTTTCTCTATGCGTACCAGAAAACCATATATATGAAGCAATACAACGATTAAAAAAATAGTGAGAAAAATATAATTATGAAAAAAATACATATCATCGGATTAGGTTTGATAGGAGGCTCTTTTGCCTTAGCTATAAAAAAATCACTGCCACAGGTACATTTAACTGGGTTTGATAAAAACCAGCAACACTGTGCAGAAGCCCTCGAACTTGGGCTAGTTTCAGAAATCAAAGAATCTCCTGATCAGGATACAGATGCAATTCTCTTAGCCACTCCAGCCGATACGTTGCTACCCATAGCCCAGGAACTTTTAAATAATATTGGCTCCGAAACCTTGGTTATAGACTTTGGTTCTACAAAGGCTTCGATATGTGAAAACTTGGCAAATCATCCACGCCGTGCGCAGTTCTTAGCGGGGCACCCAATAGCAGGAACAGAATATTCTGGACCAAGAGCAGCCAAAGAAGATCTATTGGACAGAAAAGTTTTCATTATATGCGAAATGGAAAAAACAGATATCCATTTGAAAGAAAAGGCATATACACTTTTAGATGCTTTGAATATGAAATTGAGATTTATGGAGCCTAAGGATCATGACCTACATTTAGCTTTTGTATCACACCTATCTCACATATCTTCCTTTATGCTAGGTAAAACAGTATTGGATAAAATGGATGATGAAAGCCATATATTTGATATGGCAGGTAGTGGATTTGCCTCCACAGTAAGATTATCCAAAAGCTCCCCTGCCATGTGGGTGCCTATCATAAAAGAAAATAAAGAAAATATCCTTGAAGCACTTGGCAGCTATATCAATAGACTTCAAAGCTTCCAAGAGCGAATAGCTAAGGGGAATTTTGAAGATATCCAAAGTGAAATGGAAAATATCAATAGAATTAAAGATATCCTTGATTTAGATAAATAATTATAGCGTTTCGAAATAATCCGGAGCTTTGATAAGTCTGCTTCCATACCATGAAAATATTTCCCCATCTACCAGTTTAACATCTGCATATGGGAACAATCTTTTAAACTCCTCAAGGTGCTTTTCCCTATATGGGAAAGGCTCGGAACTTAAAAGAACATTTTCAGGATTCAATTCCTGAAGCTGTTCAATGGTATATTGCGGATACCTTTCTTGATCTATTAAATTGGTAAAGCCAGCTTTATCTAATAAATGATCAATAAAGGTATTCGTACCCACCACTGTCAAAGGTTCCTGCCATATAAAATATATAGCGGTACCTTTGTAAACAAAATCTCTTCTAAAATTCCACGAAACCCATTTTGTAATCCTTTCGGCTTCTGTTTCCCTATTAGTAACCTGCCCTAAGCTGGTCATCATATCGAGTGCATCCTGTACAGTATATATATCACTTACCCATACAGGATATTTTTCAGCCAGCTGCTCAATGCCTTCTTTATAGTTTTCTTCTTTATTGCCTATAATCAAATCCGGTTTTAGGCTTTCTATTATCTCAAATTTAAAATCCTTTGTACCTCCTATTATGGTTTTAGCATTTTTAAATCCTGCAGGATGCACACAAAATTTGGTAACACCTACTATTTTATCCCCTAATCCCATATCTACCAGCAGCTCTGTTTGACTTGGTACAAGGGATATAATTCTCTCAGGAGTATTTTCCAATGTAATCGAACGGTTAAGTTGATCGATAAAATCCATATCTTACAATTTTAATATGTTCATATTATAAAACTTTCTTTCTGATAAAATCTTATCTCTTAAATAATGATCATAGAATTTTTTTCAACAGAACGGCAAATAAAGGTTTGCCTTTATTAATGAGTAGTCCAGGATTAAGCTGCAATACCTTAGCCAGATCATACTTTATATTCGAAAAACTCCCTGATTCAATACTTTTTAATAATTTTTTATAATATTGATAACCAATCATCGCATTAATATCTTTAGATTTTATTTCGGGAAAGTACTGTTTGAGCTGATGAGCAAACCTGATCATATCTGCCATATTATCGGATGTTTCCCTTCCAGAATAAGCCCCTCCTTCATGAACTCTATAGATGGACATTTTCTCTTTAGAGTATTTAAATTTACCGTATCTTAGTAAAAAAAGGTAGAAACTATAATCCAAAAATACCAAATCAAAAAACCAGTCGGGCAATTTCCCCTTTAATACATTTCTATGAAGTACAGATGATGAAGCTATTGGATTATACCCTTTTAGCAAATGCTTGATTTCCAAAGAAAAATCACTATTCATTTTTGGAGGAGCATATCCATCATATATCTCTTTATTACTTTTTAGAATGTTAACCTTGTGGAAATGAAGAACATATTCCGGGTTTGAATCTAAAAAATCCACTTGCTTTTGCAGTTTATATGGATCTATCCAATAATCATCCCCATCCATCCAGGCTACGTAATGTCCATGACACATCTCATAGGAAGCTTTAAACATAGCTACCATACCTAAATTTTGATCCGGTAAAAAAAGTCGCAATTTATCTGGATACTTAGATTTATAGGATTTTACTATTTGACGTGTATTGTCTGTAGAACAGTCTTCTCCAATGACAATTTCATAGGAAAATGAAGTCTTCTGCATTAATATGCTTTCCAAAGCCCGGCCTATAAATGCTTCATGATTATATGTAGTGAGCCAAACACTTACTTTAGGTCGCATTTAAGGAAATTAAAATAATGTATCTATTAAGCTTTCTTACCATAATACATCCCACGTCCGAATAGTCCTTTCTCATCGTACTGCACTTCTATACCTGCGTTTCTGAATGCCCCGTCATATTCTTCCTCAGTCCACAGCCCCATCACATGCTTTTCAGAAAAATTGTCTACACCCTCTGCCGTTCCCACCATGTAGCTGATATTAAAAACAGATTTATTCTCTTCCATTTCATGATTATACATCCAAGCTATTTTCAGATCGGGCTGATCCACATAATTTGCTGCAAGATGTTTTTGCCAATATTTTTCTTTAGTGATCCATGGCTCTAAAACCAATATACCTCCAGGTGTTAAATGATCTACCATGCACTTTATAGCTTTATTAAGATTTTCTACAGTACATACATATCCTATTGAACTAAACAAGCAAACTACTGCATCAAACTTCTGCTCTAGACTAAAGTCGGTCATGTCTTTATGATGAAATTTTACATCAGGGCATCGCCTTTGAGCCACTTTTATTAGTTCTTCGTTAAGATCGAGACCTTGCACATCAAAGTTTTCTTTTAAATATGTCAAGTGTTTGCCACTGCCACAGGCTACATCCAGCAATGTTTTTGCCTCTGGATTATGTTTTAATATTAAGTCCTTTAATTTATTACACGCCTGCCTGTAATCTTTAAAAGAATAAAGAGCATCGTAGAACTCAGCGGTTTTAGTAAACATATTTTGAAATATTAATTGGTTTATTATTCTTTTTTTATGGTTTCTTCCGATATGGTGGGAAGTAATTATCTGTATCAGACACACCAGCACGTTCGCATAGCTCTTTAAATACACCCTTATTATACACCTGTTTAAGCACAGGTATTGGGTATTTTTCAGCTCCAAATCTTTCTTTAAATTCTGAAAGTGAATCCCCCCTTTTTATACCTCCCCCTAAATTTAAAATTGGTATACCTTTTTCTTTTAAGATTCGAATCCCCTCCCAAAGTAATGGCACTGTCTGTGACCTTCCTTCAGGAAGCGATATATTAAACAAATATTCTGCTATATATGATGTAGTAGCAAAGACTGACACAGCTTGTATTTTTTCATTTTGAATTTTCCCTATAAGAATCACATTCTCTAGATCAACTATATTAGATAAAGTCTCCTTGGTAAATTTGGAAAACAATCCAGCACTTCTATTTTCAAAAAAACTATGGAAATTTTCAAAGAAAAATGTTTTAAGAATAGATTTATCGTCGGAAAATGTTGTCAACAATTCATTGTGTTTTTTAACCTGTCTTTTACGATTAGTATGGAGATTTGAAAACAGCTGATCCAAAGACAGTTTTAAGTTTAAAGCATATATGTCATTTGCTGAGCTGATGTCTGAATTATCGAGGATAGTTATATTGTCTAATAAGGGATTCATTCCTATATAGCCGCAAACGTAATTTCGCTCTTCGGCAAAATCTTTCCATATCTGTGTAAATCCGGGATATTCCCTGTTGCCTACAAATCCTGAAAAACCATAAGGTGTGAAAACATCCACAAAACCTTCATACACTCTCTCAGTAATTGGACAGACTATATGGATACCATTATCTTCAAAATGGTAAAGATAGGTATCCATGCCTAAGGTCAAGCCCATTGAATAGCAACTTCCCCAGGTATGGCCAAATGCATGGGGAACATTATTCAGGGCCTCATTCCACTTATCTCGTTCGTTTAAAGAAATTAATCTCTGATTCACCTTTTTAGTTTTAAATAAGGGTATAGCTATTTAATAGATTTTTGACTTCATCGGGTGAGTTTTGCATCAAGACATCTATGATCGATAAACCCTCTACAAATTCAGCGCTGTTTTGATTGTAGGGAATTAATACCGGTGATAAAAAGCTCAAATCTATATTTCTTCCACTGAAATTTGATTTTTCATATAGATCCACCCCTCCTACTGGGTTGATATAATGCTTAGCTCCAGACTGGATACAGATTTGCAATATTTTGTCCTGCCCCTGCAAACCCTCTGTATCAAATATCTCAGAATGTGGAATGATCTCAGTATTTATATTGAGGTAAGCGCAAATATCCAGTAAACTATGATAAACCAGATTTGATATTCCTTCAACGTCTTTTTCTATAACCCCCATTATCAAAGGGTAAATTTCCTTATAGTATGGTGCTTTCTTATATGACATTTCAATACTTTTTAAAAACTTCTTTGCCCACCGGTTGTATTCCGTAATTTTAATGTCTTTTATTAGTTTGTTTTGTGATGCCTGCTCTAAAGGAACTGTAAACATGCAAGGTTTCCCATTAATCAAAAGTCGATTTCTATTGATCCATCCTTTATTTATAAAATTCACATCATCTAAAATCACAAACCTATCTACTGCTGCTAATAGCTGAAAATAACCTAGATAAGGAAAAAGATATGGCTGCATTATGGCAATTTTCATTTAATGATAGATGGTTATTATAATATTTCAGTAAAAGTCCTTTTTAGAATAAATTTTGAAAATGAAACGGAAACGATTTCTTTCCAATATTTTAATAATGATGGAGGATTGATAGTAGCTATAGCACTAATATGTTTTTTTATATTGGAAACATTCCCTTCTTTTATAGATATGATGAGAAGTAAGTAATGGTAATATGCTTTAGATTCATTAATTTTTTTCTTATTCAGATAGGGTAAATGATTATGAATCTGAGAATAGAAATTAATCATATTCTGATATTGACTTTTATATGTATCCCCAGACCACACTCCTCCTTTATGAACCCGATATACACTCATGACATCAGAAGAATAGTGGACTTTTCCATATTGCAAGAGTAAAAAATAATAACTGTAATCGGGATATGGTAACTCATAATACCAATCAGGCAATGATTCTCCCAATACATTTCTATTCATTACTGTAGAAGTCAATATGGGATTCGTACCTTCCAAAAGATGATCGGACTCCAAAGAGTTATCAGCATTTTTGGAAAATGTTTCTCTACTGAATGTAGTAAATCCTCTAACTTCATTAATAACTTTACCTCTATGAAAGTGTAAAACATAATCTGGATGGGCTTCTAGGAAATCAAACTGCTTCTGAAGCTTATAAGGATCTGTCCAATAATCATCTCCATCAAAGGATGCTACATACTTTCCTTTACACATACTATAGGTAGCACGGATTAATTCCATCATACCTATGTTCTTTTCAGGCAAATACAAATCAAATTTATCAGGATACTTTTCTTTATATTGCAATACAATATCCCTAGTACGATCGGTTGAACAATCCTCTCCTATGATGATTTTATAATCAAAATTTGTGACTTGATTTAAAACACTTTCTATAGCCTCAGCGATAAATTGCTCATGGTTATAAGTTATTATCCAAACACTTACTGTACTCATAAATAAATTTGATTTCCTGATACTATTCCAGATTTTATGCCTAGCTCTAAAGGCGGCATATTTAAATTATCCAGATCTGCAATTTTGACTTAAGGAGCTGTTTTATCTATAGTTAAAGACTCCATAGTATTTTTAATAAGAGAACATATTTTGTTAATATCCCCTTCCGTCAGATCATGAAATAAAGGCAGACAAAGTATCCTAGAGCTAATATCATCTGAGACCGGTATACCACTTTGACGATCTACATAGTTGAGATCAGCTAAGGATGGATAGAAGTATCTACGAGGATAAATATAATTTTGATTTAAGTCTTCTATAACTTTAAGCATTACATTTTCTGAAGGAAAAATTACTGGATAATAAGCGAAATTATAGATAACGTCTTTACCCACTACAGGACGGATTATCCCGCTTCCCATTAGACGTTCATCATATATTTTATGAAGAGCCTTCCTTTTTTCAATCAATTCTCCGACCCGTGGAAGAATGCACAGCCCTAAGGCTGCATGAAGTTCTGAGTTTTTACCATTTATACCCAGTCCTACAAAATTCTCCGGTCCATCATGGCCAAAGTTCATCATATAACTTATTTTATAAGCTAAATCATCATTATCAGTTACTAAAGCGCCCCCTTCTCCCGTATGAAAAAGTTTGGTTGCATGGAAACTAATAGTAGAAATATCTCCATATTTCATTATAGAGGAACCTTTATATTTTACTCCAAAGGCATGAGCCGCATCATAAATTATTTTTAAATTATGCCTATTTGCTATGGCTTGAAATGCTTCCACGTCACTAGGTATACCATATACATGAGTAGCTAAAATAGCTTCCGTATCAGCTGTTATTAATTTTTCTATTTTTTGGGGATCCAAACATAGGGAATCCTTACTGATATCAGCAAATATTGGTTCACAACCTTCCCATACGATACTTGAAGTAGTAGCAACATAGGAGAAAGGGGTAGTTATTATTTTTTTGGATAACCCTAATGCTTTTATTGCTATCTGGAGAGCTATTGTCCCATTACTTACGAAAAAAATATGTTTAACCCCTAAATAGGATTTGAGCTCGTCCTCAAGTTTCTGCACTAAAGGACCATAATTTGCCAGTCTAGATGAAGACCATATACCCTCCAGATACTTAGTATATTCCTCTAAGGGTGGTAAATAAGTTTTGGTAACATTTAGCATACAACAATCATAGGAGCTATAAATAACAAATTCAAATATACAAAATGCAACTTAGTATATATGAAAATTCATATAAAAATTTTGCATATACGATGAATAATGTTTCTTGATGTAAGAATTTCATTATGGAATCTTAATAAAGGCACATCATTAATCTATTGGATTATATGATTTTTGTTCTAAAAAATTCGTTATTCAGATAAAGTTTAAACATACTAATTTGGGTAAGATGATTAAGTATGAATTGTAGAAATATCTATAAAGGGGCGTAGACTCTAAGTAATGTCATCGGAATGAGAAAACATTCCTGTGCACTGTTAATGAATCAGTAAACTGTACATATTTGATTTGGATTAATTCTTTATCACCAAAACTTATATCGAATATCACAATAGCTATAGATTATGAACTGTAATAATAGGTGTTTATTATATAAACATACCTCAATGGTATCTTTAAAAAACTACTATTTTAATATAACTTGATATCAAGCTAAACTTTCAGCAAACCTAGCAATTTCTTTAGCATTGGATTCCACGGTATTTTTTGCATTAATACGCAGGACAGGAACATTCCTAGCTTGTACAGCATTGACAAAATTCCTCTTTTCACAGGCTGTTGCATTCCTAGACTTCCTCATCATATCCTCAGACATATTTTGATCTCTAGGTTTTAATTTACCCCTATTTATGGTCCGCTCAATAACAGTTTCCACATCACCTTCAAAAAGTACCAATCCCACTGGCAAATAAATTTTGTCTAACACTCGAGAAATTTGAGAATCCAAATTCTCTTCTAGCGCTTCATTTGTAAAATAATTTAAATTTAAGATCAATCCCTCATCCAATATGTAACACTTATTAGAATTTAGCGTCTTTATAGCTTGAAGATTTTCGAAAATCATCATCATATAATATACGGAATGGAACCGAAGGTCTTTCCCATCAATATTTTGATTTTTTGTCATGGTCACCTCCCAAAAAATATTAATTAGATCTTCATTTTGGGTCATAAAATCATCCAAAACCTTATTGTCATGAACCACTTTAACTTTAGAGGTAGTGGGCAGCCCGAGTAAATTTTTAAGGATGTTTTTTAATTGATGCTTAAAACCCACCTTCTTTGGAGGAGGTTTTCTGAATATATCTTCTAAAAGCTTCCAGCTATCATTTTCTGATTGAATATTCTTTAAATATTTATAAGTAGTAGTCTTACCAATACCCGGCACACCAACTAACTCAATATATTTGGCCATAAAATCTTTAAAAAAAAATTAAGAAAAATTTATTTTAACTCCTATAATACAAGCACGCAAATGTCAGTACAGCAAACTAATTTAGCTAATATATTTGAAATTAAAAGAAGGATCAAGATCTTCTAAAAATCCTTTAATCAATAATATCACCTGGTCTATGTCAGATTTACTAGCTGTCTCCACCGTGGTATGCATATATTTCAGAGGTAGCGATATCAATGCAGATGGTACACCATCGTTAGAATATGCAAATGCATCTGTATCCGTGCCTGTACATCTAGATGCTGCTGCTCTTTGAAAGGGTATATTTCTAGATTTAGCACTGGATATAATTAATTCTAGCAATTTTTTATGTACCGAAGCTCCATAAGTAAGCACTGGCCCATTTCCAGCCACCTGTTCACCGCTTTCAATCTTATTATAAAGTGGGGCTGATGTATCATGGCAGACGTCTGTAATGATGGCTAAATTTGGTTTTATTTTATTGGCTATCATTTCAGCTCCTCTGAGACCGATTTCCTCCTGAACAGCATTCACTATATAAAGACCATAAGGTAATTTTTTATTTTCTTCTTTAAGCTTTCGCACTACCTCAGCTATCATATACCCCCCTATTCGATTATCTAACGCCCTTCCGGTATAGAATTTACCATTCAGATCCGAAAGCTCATCCTGAAAAGTGACTACACATCCTACATGAATACCTAGTTCTTCTACTTCATCTTTACTTCTTGCGCCTACATCTATAAATATATTATCAAGTTTGGGTGCCTCTTCTTTTGCTTTATCCCGGACATGTATTGCCGGCCAACCAAATACACCCTTTACAATTTTCTCATCCGTATGAATATTTACCCTCATAGAAGGTGCTATCATATGATCCGATCCTCCATTTCGTCTCACATATATGTATCCCTCGGCAGTAATATAATTTACGAACCAAGATATTTCATCAGCATGGGCTTCAATCACCACCTTATATTCAGCTTCTGGATTGATCACACCTACTACTGTACCGTAATTATCTGTAAAATACTCATCCACATATGGTTTGATATATTCTAGCCATATCAGCTGCCCGGATGCTTCAAAGCCCGTTGGAGAGGCGTTATTAAGGTATTTATAGAGAAATTGTTCGTTGTTGTTCATAGTATAAAAGGTCCACAGTCCACGGTCGACAGACCACGCTGCTCATAGTTATTTAATTGAATTTTTTAATGATTGAATTTTTCTTATCAACTCATCATAATTATTGTAGAGATAAAGGTAGTCTTCGTCGATAATGGACAGCTATAAATTATAAAAATATGCAGGTGTAAATTTTGGACGGTGGACCGTCAACCTCACAACGGTATATTCCCATGCTTTTTCCTCGGGATCTTATCCACTTTATTCTCTAGCATCTTAAAGCCTCGGATAAGCTTTTCTCTTGTTTCGGAAGGCATAATCACTTCATCTATAAATCCTCTATGCGCTGCTCTATATGGATTGGCAAATTTGGCAGTGTATTCATCCACTTTCTCCTGAAGTTTTTCTTCAGGATTTTCCGCTTCAGAAATTTCTTTTTTGAAAATTATTTCAGCAGCTCCTTTAGCGCCCATAACTGCGATCTCTGCAGATGGCCAGGCAAAATTTAAATCTGCACCGATATGTTTTGAGTTCATAACATCATACGCACCTCCATATGCTTTACGGGTAATCACTGTTATTCTCGGCACAGTGGCTTCCGAAAATGCGTAAAGTAACTTAGCTCCATTTGTGATGATACCATTCCATTCCTGATCAGTGCCCGGTAAAAAGCCTGGAACATCTACCAAGACCAGTAGCGGCACATTAAAGCAATCACAGAACCTTACAAATCTTGCAGCCTTTATAGAGGCATCGTTATCAAGTACCCCGGCCATAGACTGAGGTTGATTGCCAACAATACCTATGCTACGCCCCGCCACCCGGGCAAAGCCTACTACTATGTTATCCGCATAATTTTTATGAACTTCCAAAAATGAATCTTCATCGACTATTCCAGCCACTACCTCACGCATATCATAAGGATGGTTTGGGTTTTCAGGAATAATATTATCCAACACCTTTCTGCTTTCATCCTCTTTCATTTCATAAGGATATATAGGCGCAGTGTCCTCACAATTTTGAGGAACATAACTTAATATATTTTTGATATTTTGTATACACTCTAGTTCATTGGAGCAGGAAAAATGAGTTACCCCACTTTTGGTACTGTGGGCACTAGCCCCTCCCAGTTCTTCAGCAGTTACATTTTCTTGAGTTACCGTTTTTACTACATTTGGTCCCGTTACAAACATGTAAGAAGTATTTTCCACCATCAAAATAAAATCAGTAATCGCCGGTGAATATACCGCACCCCCTGCACATGGTCCCATAATCCCCGATAACTGAGGAATTACTCCTGAAGCTAAGGTGTTTCTATAAAAAATATCAGCATATCCCCCAAGTGAATTTACTCCTTCCTGTATACGTGCTCCACCTGAATCATTTAAGCCGATGATAGGTGCGCCATTTTTCATGGCCATATCCATGACCTTACATATTTTCTCTGCATGTGTTTCTGAAAGAGATCCTCCAAAAACAGTAAAATCTTGGGAATAAACATAAGTAAGTCTACCGTGGACATTTCCAAAACCAGTCACTACGCCGTCACCTAAAAAATGTTCTTTATCAATGCCGAAATCCTTTCCCCGGTGCATGACAAATTTATCTATCTCCTGGAAAGAACCTTCATCCAATAAAAGGTGAATCCGCTCTCTAGCTGTAAGCTTTCCTTTCTTATGCTGAGCAGCTATCCTGGCCTCTCCTCCACCTAAAAGTGCCTCTTCGTTTTTTTTGTTTAAAAGATCAATTTTTTCCTGGGTACCAGGAAGTGTATATACTCCTTTTGTAGAACTTTCCATGAAATAAAAATTAGGTTATTTTAATCAAATATAAGTACCCTAACTTTATCAAGAAAATTTGGTGCATAAGAATACACAAATGGCAGCTGAAAAGCACACTAATCAATAGCGTTTAAAGTCAGAATAATAATATTTAAACCTTAATAATTTATAGATGGAACCAATGCTTTAAAAATAAACTTTCTATATTCGCACAACTTTAAATAAGGCCACAATGAATCCTAGGAAGGCAGCTGTCATAGACATGGGTACCAATACATTTCATTTGTTATTGGTAGAATTACATGAACACTCTTTTAAAACTATATATAAAGAAAAAATCGCAGTTAGACTTGGTCAAGGCGGAATAAGTCAAAAAATTATAGTAGCGGATGCATTGAAAAGGGCTTATCATACATTAGAACACTTCAGCAATCTGATCAAGGGAGAAGGCATCAGAGATACATTTGCATTTGCCACCAGTGCGGTAAGAAATGCTGAAAACGGGGCCGAACTCGTAGCTTCTATTAAGAAAAGATTTGACATAAACGTAAATGTAATAGATGGAATTGAAGAAGCGCATATGATATATGAAGGGATCAGATTTAGTGGTTCCCTTGATGATAATACCAGCCTGATGATGGATATAGGAGGAGGAAGTGTAGAATTCATCATTGGTAATAAAACTGATGCCTTTTGGAAACAAAGTTTTGAAATCGGTGGCCAGCGTATGCTGGATCTTTTTCATTATCATGACCCTATTCTACCTGAAGAAGCAGAAAAACTTGATGTATATCTAGAGGAAAAATTATTAGATTTGATTCAGGCAATAAACAAATTTAATCCGACACAACTCGTGGGAGCTTCAGGTACATTTGACACCCTTTCAGACATCTATTTTTCTGAATTGATGCTCAAAAAAAGCAAGTCTCAAAAGGTCTTTCATTTACCCACTTTTGAATTTGAAAAAATTGCAAAAAAACTTACTACACTTGATAAAAAGGCCAGGTTAGAAATTCCCGGTATGATACCTATGCGGGTAGATATGATAGTAGTAGCTAGCCTATTGATAAGACATATACTTAAATATGTTCCCGCCATAGAATTGGTTTGTTCCAACTATGCACTGAAAGAAGGCGCAATAGCTCAATTGATCAAAAAAAACCAAGTGGTTAATAGCTTAGATTGAAAAATAAAAAGGTCCAGATGAACTTTACTTTTGAAAGATTACACCAGTTTACCAAAAAGATTTTTTTAACTATTGGCTGCCCTGAAAGCGATGCTGAAACAGCAGCTACCACGCTGCTATCGGCTGATCTTCGTGGAGTAGATTCACATGGGGTAGCTAGACTTTCTGGATATATCAGACTTTGGGAAGCGCAGCGAATAAATGCCAAGCCCAACATTACCGTTACCTATGAAACTCCCAGTACCGCAGTAGTAGATGGTGACGGCGGATTAGGTTTGGTAGTAGCTCCCTTTGCCATGCAGGTGGCTATCCAAAAGGCGCATTCAGTTGGTACTGGCTGGGTGTCAGTAAAAAACTCAAACCACTATGGTATAGCCGGTGTGCATGCTATGGCGGCCCTGGAGCACGACATGATAGGCATATCAATGACCAATGCCAGCCCATTGGTAAGTCCTACATTTTCAAGTGAAAGGCTGCTGGGCACTAATCCAATAGCAGTAGCCATACCCGCTAAAAACCAGCCGGCATTTGTAGCCGATTTAGCTACTACCACTGCAGCTAATGGCAAACTTGAAATACTTCTTAGAAAAAATGAACAGGCTCCACTTGGTTGGATCCAGGATAAGGATGGGTTTCCTACTACCAGCCCAAATGGAGTTAAAGATGGGGGTGCTCTATTGCCCCTCGGTGGAGATAGAGAACATGGTTCGCATAAGGGTTATGCGCTTGGTGCTATTGTGGACATTTTCTCCGCCGTTTTATCTGGAGCGAATTATGGACCATGGGTTCCCCCATTTGTAGCCTTCCTTCAGCCAGATCCTAATCCGGTGGGAGAAGGATTGGGTCACTTCTTTGGAGCAATGAGAGTAGATGCCTTTCGTCCTGCAGAAGAGTTTAAATCAAATATGGATACATGGATTGAAAGATTCCGCTCTTCCAAAACTACAGCGGACCATGATAAAGTATTGATCCCCGGAGATCCGGAAAGGGAACTTGAAAAAGAAAGACGTGCTACTGGCATTCCATTGCTTAAACCAGTGGAAGAAGATTTAAGATTGCTGGGAGAAAAATTCAACGTAGACTTTTAAATCGCGTTTTCATTTCTCTGTGGAGTTATTTTACTTTTTATATACATATGTGGTGTATTCGTATAAGCCATAGTCATTGCGGATCACAAAATCACGTGAGACCTCATTACACAAAAATTCAGAAAGTTGGTCAAGTGATACGTGAAATAGATCATCCCGCTCCCAATCTACATTTTTGGACATTAAGTTAAATGCAAGCCCCTTATTGGTACAGCGATAGGCTTTATGAATCATCTTCTTAAAATAGGCCCACATTTCAGGATATGAAAGTTCACGTTTTTCAGTAAATACCCCGTTCATTACCCAATAGTCAAATGGAGGAATGTGAATTTCTTCAGCTAAAAGATTTCGCAAGAAAAATTCATTTTGAGGGAATTTTGAGCGACAGTGAGCTATAAATTTTTGAGAAATATCCAGCCCCGCATATTTTATGTACGTTAGATTGTTCTTTTGTAGATATGTATTCAGCTCACCTGTTCCACATCCGAAATCTAATAAAGACACTTTATCAGGTGAGAGTGAATCTAGTCTAATGATGTCAACCATCACCCTGTAACGCTTATCAACATCTTCTTTCTTGGGCCAATCCACACCCAAGTGGGAATCACCATGCTTTTCAAAACACTCTTCATAGTGTTTAACTATTTTTAAGAAATCGGGCATAAGAAAAAATTTATTCTTTCCTAAATCAAACGTCATGCCCCTTTTAACTTAGTTGATGTTAAAAAAATAACTATTACCCAAAAAGGTCTGAACTTAAATATCTATCTCCCCGGTCACAGGTGATACATACTATTATACCTTTATCTATTTCATCAGCTATCTTTAAAGCTGCCTGAAGTGCTCCACCGCTACTCATACCCGCAAGGATACCTTCTTCTTTGGCCATTCTTCTAGTCATATTTGTGGCTTCTTCCTGACTCACGTCTATCACACGGTCAACTCTTGAAGGATCAAAAATTTTCGGTAAAAATTCCTTTGACCATCTGCGTATACCGGGAATGCTGGATCCATCAGTAGGCTGTGTCCCTACAATTTGAATCTCAGGGTTCTGCTCTTTTAAATATTTGGATACTCCCATGATTGTACCTGTAGTCCCCATTGCAGAAACAAAGTGAGTAATTTTTCCTGCCGAGTCTTTATAAATTTCAGGACCTGTCCCAAAGTAGTGCGCCATATAGTTATCAGGATTTGCAAACTGATTGAGCATAAAATATTCACCGCTTTCTTTCATTTCTTCAGCCAGCGTTCTAGAATATTCGATAGTTTGTGCTGCAGGTGTTAATATCACTTTAGCACCATAGGCTTCCATGGATAGAACACGCTCTTTGGTACTATTATCAGGCATTATTAAAGTCATCTTTACCCCGAGTAAATTAGCTACCATAGCCAGAGCAATACCGGTATTCCCAGAGGTAGCTTCAACTAGATTATCTCCCTTTTTTATATCCCCTCTCTCCAGTGCCTTACTGATCATATTAAAGGCAGCTCTATCTTTCACACTCCCTCCAGGATTTTGTCCCTCCAGCTTACAAAAAATTTTAACGGTTGACTTTAAAGGTATATGCTGCAATTCCACCATGGGGGTATTGCCTATCAATTCAAATAATTTCATTTTATGATAATTTGATTTGTAAAGGTCTGATATGTCACAATAGTTAGGTGATAATACCCTTAAAGGTATTAGGAAATTCCATAATCTTAGATTATGACTATTGAGAGCCGCTTTTTAGGATATAAAGATCGGTTGTGTCTGAATTTGCATTGTACATTTTTGACTGGTAATATATCTTTGAGTCTACAGGAATGCTTTTAGTAAGCCATACATTCCCCCCAACCACGCTTCTAGCTCCTATAGTCGTATTACCCCCTAAAATCGTAGCTCCTGCATATATCACCACATGATCTTCAATAGTGGGATGTCTTTTAGCGTCGGCGTCTGCCTTATCTACACTTAGTGCCCCAAGTGTGACTCCTTGATATACTTTAACATCATTGCCTATTACCGTAGTCTCCCCAATTACCACACCTGTACCATGGTCAATACAAAATCTCCGACCAATTTTGGCTCCAGGATGGATGTCGATACCCGTTCGGCTATGGGCGATTTCTGTTATCATTCTAGGTATCAATGAAACACCTTCCACATGAAGTAGATGTGCTATACGATATGCCGCAATAGCAAAAAAACCCGGATAACTCCTGATAATTTCTGTTTTAGACCGTGCCGCAGGATCACCAGCATACATTGCAACTACATCCTCATGAATACTGTCATAAATTTCAGGCAAACCATTAAAAAAACGATCAGTGATATATGATCCACTTACACCGTGCAGCTGTGGATTATTTTCCAAAATTCTATGCAATTCAGTTTTTAACAGCTCATACTTATCCCTCACCTGCTGCACATCCTTTAAAGGTTGATTAGCATACTCAGGAAATAACAAGCCCAATAATTCCTCAAAGAAAGAATTAATCACTTTAGTCGAGGGACATTTAGGACAGTTTTTATGAGCTTCAAAAATTTTAGAAATAAATTCCATATAATGCTGGCTTTAAAAGACAAAACCCACCCTAATGACATATGGTTCATTATATGGAGATCGAATATTGTCGTACATTAAATTATAAAGGATCATTATGTTAAAACCTCCTCTGGCTCCTGCAGGAGAAAAATAACCCCCACCGACAAACGCTCCAGGTATCCATTCTCTAAGCAATTCTTGACGGGCTGAAACGTATTCTGCATTTAAAGTCTCTAACTCAGCATGTGCGAAAAAGTTTTGAGTAATATTATATCTATTAAATACCCTACCACCATAGACACTTCTACCTCCAGTATTTAAAAATCTAAAATTAATGTATTGATAAGTAGCTCCCAGCCCAGCAGAATATCTGTCCGTAATCATCACCCCCGCCAGCGGGGATATATCAATAAATGTAACCCCACCAAATTGCAAGCTAAAATTACCGCCATAGTACATCCTTTCCTTTAAGGGAGGATTATCTTCCGGATCAATAAAGCGCTGCGCCTGGCTATCTATTGAAAAAAATAATAAGGTGATTAAAAATACAACGGGTAAGCACTTAGTCTTGGACAATAACATACAAATCCTCTGTTTTACGTTTCATTAAATACCTTTCGCGGGCAAACTTTTCCAAAAGTTCATAATTGCTCAGCAGCTCTTCGCGTTCAGCTTTAATTTTATCTTTCCTTACTTCATAAAATTCTTTTTGCCTCTCCAGATCTCTCAATTTAGATTGGAGTTTGAACTGACTGAAGATATCGTTGGTATCTATAAACAGCATCCAAGCCACAAAAAGGACTGTAAATACAAAGTAAAAATTTTTGGTATATTTCAGATATTTGTTCATTCCAGGCAAGTCATATTTTTGTAAATATAGAAATAATTTAAAAGGCACAGAACTATCCTAATAAGGAATATTAAGAATGCGCTTCTTTAATAACGGGTATTTTTTAATGTTGGTTATTTAAAAACGAAAAAAGGCAGCTTTTCAGCTGCCTTTTTAATGTTTATATCAATTCGATTAGAAATTTTTACCTGGAAAATAAGCCATTTCACCAAGCTGCTCTTCTATTCTTAACAATTGGTTATACTTAGCCATCCTGTCAGATCGCGATGCAGAACCTGTTTTGATCTGTCCTGTATTTAATGCAACCGCTAGATCTGCAATAGTAGAATCTTCAGTTTCTCCTGATCTGTGGGACATCACAGACTTATAACCATTTCGGTGACAAAGATCTACCGCCTTGATGGTTTCAGTCAAAGATCCAATTTGGTTTACCTTAACCAATAGCGCATTAGCGATCTTCTGATCAATACCTTTCTGAAGACGCTCCACGTTGGTAACGAACAAATCGTCACCCACTATTTGAATTTTGTTTCCAATTGCCTCACTTGTCAGCTTCCAACCGTTCCAATCATCCTCATGCATACCATCTTCGATAGAAATAATTGGATATTTGTTAACCCAATCGGTCCAATAATCAGACATCTGCTGCGAAGTCAATTCGTCACCAGTCGATTTTTTGAATACGTAAAGCCCTCTTTCTTCATCATAGAATTCGGAAGCTGCAGCATCCATAGCTATAAATACATCTTCACCTGGTCTATAACCGGCTTTTTCAATGGCCTGAAGTACTACCTCAATGGCTTCTACATTGGAACGTATGTTAGGGGCAAAACCACCTTCATCACCCACATTTGTAGAAAGACCTTTGGATTTCAATACTGATTTTAGATGATGGAATATCTGGGTACCCATTCTAAGGGCCTCAGAGAAAGATGAAGCTCCAGTTGGCATTACCATGAATTCC
>DATHVH010000375.1:0-17623 GCA_035461405.1 Anditalea sp. | reverse complement strand
ATCGTAGATATGAACCACCCTAATGCGGGACCAAGATTACCTGTATATGATAATCAAAGACTTTTCTTCCAAAACGGTTTTACTAATGATACGCACGTAGCAGTTTCTGCAGGAGATGAAAAGTCTACTTTTTATCTATCGGCGGGAAATATGTTCCAACAAGGTATTATCCCTAATAATGACTTTAACAGAACATCATTTAAGTTATCTGCAGATTCCAGGTTTTCTGAAAAATTTAAAATTGGTGGATCTGTAACTTATGTAAACAGTACCAGTACTAAGTTTGGTAGAGGAGATAATTTCTCTGACGCCATCCAGGGTCTCTATAGAACCCCTCCATCTTTTGATAATTCAGCTGGTTTTGTATATCCAAATGGGGAGCAAAGAAATTTTAGAGGAGCTGTAGATGGTAGTAGACCTTTTAGCCCAGACAACCCTTTATGGACTGTCAATAATAACCCTTATACCGATAACGTCAATAGATTTCTCTCCTTCCTTCAGACTGAAATTACTCCAAGTGATTGGTTGACCATCACGCATAGATTAGGATTTGACTTTTCCCATGATGAAAGAACACAGATTTGGGCGCCATCATCAGCCGGTGGATCTGCGATTTCTGCCAGTGGAGCATTAGGTGGAAGGATATATGAAGATACTTATACCGATAAAATCCTCAACTCAGACTTAATTTTATCTGCGAATAAAGAGCTGAATGAAAATTTTTCCACTACTTTATTGGTAGGGCACAACATGTTTTCATCTACGACAAATAGCCTATTTATGAACGGTACTAATTTCGCTATACCGGGATTATTCAATATTGCCAATACTCAGGAGAATCCGATTTTTACCAAGACGGATACCAGAAGACTGACGCAAGCTGTTTTTTCCAGAGCAAGTTTGGGATATCTTAATTCTATATTTTTAGAACTTTCTGTGAGAAATGAATGGGCTTCCACTTTGCCAGTCAATAACCGATCTTTTACCTATGGTAGTGCAGGTCTGAGTGTGGTATTGACAGATTTACTTAAAACGGAAAGCCGAACATTTAGCTTTGTTAAGCTGAGAGGTTCTTATGCAGGTGCCGGAAACATACCTCCAGCATATTCGACAGATACTTATTATAACATTGCTACTACCGGGACTAGATATGCTTCGGGAGTTCGATTCCCTATTGATGGAGTTGGAGGTGTATTGCTTGAATCAGCAGCAGGTAATAATAATTTAAGAGCAGAGTTTACCAATACAATTGAAATAGGAGCTGACATAAGACTATTTGAAAATAGGGTTGGTATAGATGTGACCTATTATGATGCAGTCAGTCGTGACCAGATTGTTTCCGTACCAGTACCATCATCCACAGGATTTACTTCACAACTTACAAATGCCGGTGAGATTCAAAATAAAGGTATAGAAGCGGTCATTACCGGAAATGTGATAGAAGGAAGTGATTTTAAATGGGATATGGTATTTAATTTTACCAGAAATAGAAACTATGTTATTTCCCTTCCCAATGATGAACCTATAGTGGACAATTTGTTTGGGGCCAGGGTCCAAAGAAGGTTAATACCTGGTGAGCAGTTTGGCGTGTTTTATGGAAATGCTTATTTAAGAAATGCCAATGGTGACATTTTAATAAACCCTCAGGGTTTTCCTATGATGAATCCAGAGCAAGTGAAGATAGGAAACCCAAACCCAGATTTTTTGATAGGCTGGAGAAATAACTTGACTTACAGAAACTTTAACCTTACCATGCTATGGGATGTGAAAAAAGGTGGAGATGTGATCAATGTGACAGCTTTTTGGATGGGTAATGGTTCTGGCGTAGCTGAACATACATTGGATAGAAATAAGGTAGCAGTCTTCCGGGGAGTGATCGAAAACCCGGGAGGTGACAATCACGGTCAAGTGAATGATATTCCAGTTCCATTAAATCAAGCTGCTTTCCAAGGTGTAGGGGCTGCAGGATCTTTCGGACGAGAATTAACTGAAAGATGGGTACAGGATGGCTCTTGGATCAGACTTAGGGATGTGACTTTATCATACAGTGTACCTACATCTGTGACTGACAGGTTAGGGATGAGTAGAGCTTCTTTGGGAGTCTATGGTAGGAATCTGCTGCTTTTCACCAATTATGGAGGTATTGATCCTGAGACCAACCTTGGTGGACCCAATACAGCAGTAGGTTTGGATGCTTTCACTACTCCAAACATGAGAAGCTATGGTGTTACAATTAACGCTTCATTCTAAACCTTAAAGATGAAAAGAGATGAAAAATAAGATAATTATATGTTTTATAATGGTGGCCTTATTGTTTTCGTGTGAATCATTTGATGAAATCAATACCAACCCCAATCAAGCTACGGATGCATCTATACAGGTGATTTTCCCTGCCGTGACAGCATCCTTTGTTTACGGAATCAATGGTGAATCTGCCCAGTTTGCTAGTATATTGATGCAATACCTCACAGGGGTATTAGGAGATCAGCAGCAGGTAAACAATTATGCATTTATCGCTGATATGAGTGATGCTACCTGGAATAGGTTTTACGCCAATGGTCTTAATAATATTAAAGAGATCAAAGAACAGTCTGCGGAATTGGGCGCCAACCACTATCTGGGAGCAGCCAAAATCATGGAAGCAGTAATTTTAGGATATTCTGTGGATTTGTGGAACGACATTCCTTATACAGAAGCACTTCAGTTAGATAACATCACCCAGCCAAGGTTTGATAGCGGAGAGGATATTTATGCTAGAGTTCAGCAATTGTTAGACGAAGGAATAGCGGATTTAAATGCAGAAAGCACAACCAGTCCAAGTACTAATGATTTGATCTATAGAGCTAACACTGAAACGCTTTGGAGACAAAACTCGAGACCTCGCTGGATTATGCTGGCTAATGCCATGAAGGCAAGGTATCATAATCATTTGAGCAAATTAGATCCAGCAGGTTCAGCAGCTGCCACTCTTGCAGCCATAGATGCCGGAACCTTTGCCTCCAATGCTGATCAGCCGATAGTAGTATTTGGTAGCGAGTTTGCGGGACCTTGGTTTCCTTATTTCCAAACTACTTTTGGTGAAAATAATGTTGGTATTAGCCAGCGGTTTATTGACCTATTGAGGGACAGGGTGGATGGCGGACAAGATGATCCTAGACTACCGTTTTTTGTATCACCAACCACAGCAGGATTGTATGTGGGAGTACCAAATGGTTCTACATCAAGACCTCAGGGTGCAGTAGTTCCAGGTCCGTACCTCAATTCAAGGGAAGCTCCTACACCAGTGTTGAATTATAGTGAACTGAAATTTATCGAGGCTGAAGCAGCTTTAAGAGCGGGCCAGCAAAATAGAGCTGCCGAGGCACATAATGCAGCTGTTACCGCTTCTTTACTACGTGTGACTGGTTCGGCAGATGCCGCATATGTAGCAGCATATGGAAGTGAAACCGCCACTTCCATCACCTTGGAAAGAATTATGACAGAAAAGCACATAGATATGTTTCTTCAAACGGAAGCTTGGACAGACTGGAGACGGACCACTCCTGTGGATGCGCCAAATACTGCATCTGGAATTCCATCACTAGACCCAGCACCTGCTAACTCTACACAAGGAGCATTCCCTAGAAGGTTTATTTATCCAAATAGGGAAGTAGTTAATAATTCAGCTAATGTACCTCGTGTAACTAATCAAGATAGAGTGTTTTGGGACAGATAATTTCTTTTCTAACCGTAAAAAATAATAACAATGTATATAATCAAGAAATATTCAATGTTGGTTCTGATGATGGTATTTATGTCATCTTGCATCCTCGAAGAGGTAGAGCCAGAATATGATGTGGTGGGAGCTATTGGAACGATTTCAAATTTGACAGCCTCTAGTACTACCCCAACAGAAGGCCAGACAATAACCTTTACAGTTAATTTCTATTCTGAGCATGAAGCTGCAAGGGAGTTGAGAATGAATCAACTGGTGGGAGGAACTCCCAACAATATAACTACTAGAACCTTCAGTTCGTGGAACACGGAAGATTCATATGTAGAGACCTTTCAATATCAGGTTCCAGACGGATCTGCTGGCACTACTATCAATATGCAATTTGAACTTATAACAGAAAGTAATTTTACAACTACCAGAACTATAAATCTTGTAGTAGCTCCAGGTAGCTAAATGGACTCAGCTTATTTAATAGAGAGATTGGGATATGTTCTCGGTCTCTCTATTTATTTAAAAGAATTTAAGATAAACAAAATGGTATTACGCATTTTGACCATTTAAAAACGGATAATATCTGCTCTATTTATGTTCCCAGTATTCTTTATAATTATTTTTTTAAATTATTTTCATCCCTTGAGATTTTCAGATTTAACAAGGTAATCTAAGAAAATATCAATTATATAGTTTAAAATTTTGGCTATTTAAGATTAATGCAAATTAAATAGTAAAAATTTAGTTAGTCTTTTTGAATGCAGCATAATTTTTACTCTTCTTATTAAATTCATATATAATCCAGAACTTTGATTTTCGAAAAATTTAACCAAATTTGAAAATAACTTCATAAAGTTTCTTAAAAAATTTTATTATGTTTCTGAATTGAGATTTATAATTTCGGATGATCTATAATTATTTAGATGCTGTTTTTATCCTATTAAAACCCATAAAAAACCCTTCTTTTCAATTATTTATTTTGTACGTTAAAACCATAATTACATGATGAAAAATTTTACCAATTCAGTCTTATTTCTGTTGGTCTTTCTGTTGTCCATGCCACTCATGGCCCAGCAAAGAGTCACTGGAACAGTAACTTCCCAAGAGGACGGTGGCCCACTTCCCGGCGTAAGTGTGGTAATTCAAGGATCTACTACCGGAACAGTCACTGATTTAGATGGACAATATGCTATTGAGGTACCAGCTGGTAATCAAACGTTGGAATTCTCTTTTATAGGATTTGCCAGACAAAGAGTCTCTGTGCGAAACCGAAACACAATTAATATAGTAATGGAACCAGATGTTTCTCAACTTGGGGAAGTGGTAGTTACAGCATTGGGTATTGAGAGAAATGAAAAATCGCTTGGTTATTCAACCCAAAGAGTGGGTTCAGAAGAATTAAATGTAAACAAAGAAGTCAATGTGGTAAATGCATTGCAGGGAAAAATTGCCGGGGTATCTATAAATGCCACAGGTGGTGCTCCAGGTCAGGGCTCAAATATCCAGATAAGAGGAGTTAACTCTATTGATCCAGGGAGAAATAACCAACCCTTATTTGTTATTGATGGAGTATTAATGGACAATAGTGTATCAGGATTTGGTAGCGGTGCTGAGTTGAGAGGAATGTCCAACAGAGCTGCGGATATTAATCCTGATGATATAGAATCTATAAACGTTCTTAAAGGTGGGGCAGCTACTGCCTTATACGGACTTCGAGGAGCTAATGGAGTTGTAGTTATTACTACTAAAAGTGGTGAAGAAGGATCCTTACGAGTTAACATTTCAAGTACAGTAGGTTTTGAAAACGTAAACAAATTTCCCGACATTCAAGATACCTATACACAAGGTTGGAGAAATGAATATGATCCTGCCAGTTTTTGGCCATCTTGGGGCCCTACAGTAGCTCAAGCTAGAGAAATTGATCCTACTCATCCTGAGCGATTATATAGACATGTGGAAGACGCTTTTGGTACAGGGTCTCAGGTGAGAAACAATGTCTCTGTAGCAGGTGGAGGTAAAGCAGTTACATTTTTGGCTTCATTGAGCCAACTGGATCAAAAAGGTATTCTACCTGGAACTGATTTCAGCCGGTATCAGGCAAGATTGAACACAAATTTCAAGATTAGTGAAGTTTTGTCAGGAGGTTTAAATACTAGTTTTACTAATTCTGGAGGATATAGATATAATGCCATCCGTTATAATGAACAATTGACTTATTGGTCCCCTAGACATAATATTAGAGATTACAGAGAGCCAGACGGAACGATGAGATCATATGGAGGTACTAATAATCCAATGTATGTAGCTAATACAAATAGATTAAAGGATGACGTAAATCGTTTTATTGCAAGCGCCAACTTATCTTATCAGCCTACCAGTTGGTTAGATTTTTCTTTTAGAGCAGGGGTTGATACTTATACAGAAAATAGATTGCGTACTGCGCCGGGATTTAGAGGATTGGAAGGAGAAAGATTAGTTTCAGAAAATGGAGCATTTGGAGCACCAGGCCAGGGATTTGTATTTGATTACAATACCAGATTCAGAACCTTCAATACCACCTTTATAGTAAGTGGAAATCATTCATTCAATAATGGGTTGAATGCTACATTAAGACTCGGAAATGAATTGTACGATAGAAGAGTGGACAATACTGGAATAGAAGGAGCTGATCTGACTGTACCCGAATGGTTTAATCTAGGAAATGCAAATATTTTAAATGCTGTGCAAAATAATAGTCAATACAGGCTATTGGGGACTTTTGCAGAATTGGCCTTGGATTACAAAGACTTCCTATATTTAACCTTTACTGGAAGGAATGATATTACATCATCATTAATGGCTCCTAATAATTCATTCTTTTACCCTTCGGCTAGTTTGAGTTATGTATTCTCCGAGACATTTGACCTTCCAGAAGTCATTGAAAGCGGTAGATTTAAATTTTCATATGCCGAGATAGGAAAGGATGCTGCTGAATATTCTACCAGTGGTGGTTTTGCATCTTATCAACAATTACCAACAGGGTTTACAGGATTTACCAGACCAGCTTTATTAGGTGACCCTAATTTGAGACCGGAATTTACTCAAACTTATGAAACTGGAGTAGAACTTGCCTTTTTGAAAAACAGGTTAAATTTAGATGTTACGCTATATGATGCGGTAAGTAAAGATCAAATAATCAGAGTTCCTGTATCAGCTGCTACGGGATATGTGACTGCTGCTGTAAATGCAGGCTCTATGAGAAACCGTGGTCTGGAAATAACAGTGTCTGGCACACCGGTAGTATCTACAGATTTTTCTTGGAACACATCTTTTAATTGGTCAGCCAACAGAAACAAGGTATTATCTATAAGAGATGATTTATCCGAAATAAATATCGCATCTCAGTCTGGGTATGTGGGAGCTACTGTTACCATGAAATTAGTACCGGGTCAGCCATATGGAGCTCTATTTGGTACAGTATTCCAGAGGGATTATGGGGATGATACACCAGATCCTATTGAAGTGGATACGTCTAGACCTATTGTGATTGGTGCTAATGGATTTCCTATCAGACAACCAGTTTCCGTTCAGAAGAAAATTGGTGACTCACAGCCGGATTGGATAGCTGGATGGAATAACACCTTCAATTATAGAAATTTATCATTAAATATCCTTTTTGATGCGCGGGTAGGACAAGATCGATATAATCAATTAGCTAATTTTTACTCTGCATTTGGTATCTCTTCTATTACTGAAAACAGGAATGATTACGTAACATTTGATGGCGTATTAGCTGATGGTACTCCTAATACACAGGAAGTGTGGTTAGGACAGGGAGTAGATCCACTTTCTGGAAGAGATTACGGAGACGGTTATTATAGATTAAACTACCGTGGGGTTTCTGAAAACTTCATCGAAGATGCTTCATGGGTTAGATTAAGATCACTATCATTGACCTATCGATTGCCTCAATCTATACTTCCTGCTAAAGTATTGCAAAATGCGAGTATTAGTTTTACTGGAAATAACTTATGGTTATGGACTAAGTATTCAGGATTTGATCCGGAAAGCAGTTCTTTTGCCGCTGGATCCAATGTTGATGGATTTGCTGGGTTTACTTATCCAGGTGTAAGAAGTTATTTGTTTACAGTAAATGTAGGATTTTAAAATAAAATAGAAGATGACAAAATTCAATAAAATATATTCCCTACTTGTATGTATAGGATTAGCATCCTCTCTGACAGGGTGTCAAGATTATTTTGATCTAAATGATAATCCAAATTTCGTACAGGAGCCACCGATAAATTCCTTATTATCTACTACTACTCATAAAACGGGCTATACAAGTAGAAACGTGGCGAATATTGTAAATAATTTTTCTCAATATATCGCCAGTCCGGTGGAATCCAGTGCTTTGGATACCTACGAGGTAACAGATCAAACTTCCCAATGGGACCAAGTTTATTTAGCGATGGCTGATATTTATGATATGCAGGACTTAGCTAGAGCTGTAAATTCTTCGGAGCATTTAGGCGTGGCCAATGTGTTAATGGCTTATAACCTAGGTCTGATTACAGATGTGTTTGGTGCTGCTCCTTATAGCCAGGCTTTTGGTACTGTGTTGAATCCCGTTTATGATTCAGAAGAAGCTTTATATAATGAGTGTCTAAGGCTACTTGATGAAGCTATTGATTTACTTAATCAGGATAATTCAGCAGTGGTATTGGGGTCAGAGCAGGATCTGATACACGGAGGAAATAGGCTTTCTTGGCTTAAGACTGCCCATGCAATCAAAGCAAGATTTCTTAACAAGGTAACTAAAAAAAGCATCTATGATCCTAATGCAGTATTATCGGCAATAGATAATGCTTATACTTCAAATGCTGATGATGCTGGGATGGGAGTATTTCAGGCAATCAATCCTTGGGCACAAGTGGCTATCAGTAATGCCAATGCCCTATTAGGGGGATGGTTATCAGACAATTTTGTAAATCACCTGAATGGTGAGACCTATGGGGTATTTGATCCCAGGATTGAGCAGATTACAGATAGAACTGTCAACGGTGTCTTTGTAGGGACTAGAAATGGTCAGGGCAATTTAGGGCCAGGTGCCAATACGGTAAAAGATGAATCATACATAAGTGTAAATTCACCATGGACCAGTCAGGAGTCTCCGATATGGATAGTAACCTATGCTGAAACAAAATTCATTGAGGCCGAAGCTGCTTTCAGAGCTAATGATATTCCCCGAGCTTATCAAGCGTATTTAGATGGAATAGCTGCAAATATGAATAAACTTCAGGTACCACAGCCTGCTGCACTAGAATACATCAATAATCCTGTAGTAAGCGTAGGAGCTAATGCGTTGACTTTGGATTTGATATTCAAAGAAAAATATGTGACTACCTATTTAAATGCTGAGGCATGGAATGATGTCCGAAGACATGATCATCAGTATGAAAATTTCAGAATGCCGTTAAACGCACAGCTAGATACTTTCATCAGAAGAATGGCCTACCCGGTAGGTGAGATCTCTAAGAATGGAACGAATGTCCCTGCAGAAGTACCTTTATCTACTAACTTATGGTGGGACAGACCTTAATATTGGATATCTTTATTAATTGATAATCAAAATTAAAAATAATAACTTTATATAAGTCCCCTGTTTGTAATAGGGGACTTTTTCCTTTTTATTCGAATGGTTATCATTTATTAAAAGTATGGTCTAAATTATAGAGGATAATCGTCCATAATCCACTTTCTGGTGACTGTTCTTGTGGTAAGGAAATGTACATACATGTTATATTATGAATAGAATATTTATAGGATTAATAATATTAAGCTTGTGCTCTTGTACAGCTCACAAGATCAAAAAATCAGTCAAAGACTCTGAAGTCTTCTCTCAGGGTCATATGGGATTTATGTTACATGATCCTGGAAAAAATAAAACTATATATGCCTATAATGAGGATAAATATTTTATCCCGGCATCCAATACTAAATTATTTACTTTTTATACGAGCTATAAAGCTCTAGGTGATGGTTTCATAAATGGATTAAATTATATACAGAAAGAGGATTCTCTTATTTTTTGGGGTACAGGTGATCCTACATTTCTCCATCCTGATTTTAAGGATTCGACTATAGTTGAATTTTTGAAAAACAGCCCTCAAGATCTATATATGGTAAATAATTTTGCACAGGTACCAGCTTATGGAGATGGATGGTCTTGGGACTGGTATAATTATTATTATGCTACCGAAAGATCCGCTTTGCCTATTTATGGCAATGTATTAAGATTAAGTAAAAAGCCAAATGAAATCCATAGCATTAATCCATCCTATTTTGAAAATGCTATTATCGAAGACATTACCACAGATAAATTCACGATATCAAGAGAGCACAAAAACAATATTTATCATTTTGGGATCAATAGGGAAAATGATAGTTTAAGCATAAATACAGACAAACCATTTATTACCTCTCCAGAGCTGGTAACTGAAATCATATCTCAGATAGTAGGTAAATCTGTAACTGCAATTGAAAATAGAGGTTACCATCATTTGACACATAAAAAATTACCTACCGCTAGAGTGGATTCTGTTTATGCCCAAATGATGAAAATTTCTGATAATTTTTTGGCTGAACAATTAATGTATTTACTATCAGATAGCCTCTTTGATTCCTTAAGTATAAGTTCTGCAATATCATATGCCAAAACTAATTATCTACAGGATCTACCCGATGAGCCGAGGTGGGTGGATGGCTCAGGACTGTCTGCAAAAAATATGTTTACTCCAAGGACGGTGGTGGCTTTGCTTGCAAAAATTAAAGAAGAGGTCCCTATGGAAAAAATCAAAGCATATTTTCCAGCAGGCGGAGAATCTGGTACTATACGTAATTTATATAAACCTGATGAGGGAATGCCCGCATACATATATGCAAAAACAGGAACACTCAGTATGAGTAGTGCTCTTAGCGGATATCTTATTACCAAGAGCGGGAAAACACTTCTGTTTAGTTTTTTGCTTAATAATTATACCGTTAATTCGGGTGAGCTGAAAAAAGAAATGGAAAAAGTGCTTTATCAAATTCACAATACCTATTAAGTGTAAATATGAAATATACTATTTGCTTCTTATACAGTATAATTTTATTAAACTTCTCCTGTCAGCAAGCCCCTTCTGATCAGGAATATGACCTTTATATTAAAAATGCCCAAATCATAGATGGAAGTGGAGAAAGAGCTTACCCAGCAAATGTTCTCATAAAAGGGGACGAAATCATCAAAATCGAAAAAGATTTAAACAGGAAGTTTGAAGCCTCCAGAACTATCGATGCCGATGGAAAGGTGCTTGCTCCCGGATTTATTGATACCCATACACACGGAGATCCATTGCAGACTCCTGAATTCCCAAACTTTCTATCAATGGGAGTCACTACCATTTTCATGGGGCAGGACGGTTCCAGCCCAAAGACCACCGACCTTGCAGCTTGGATGCAGGAGGTGGATGCTGCAGAGCCAGGGGTAAACGTGGCCATGTTTGCAGGACACGGTACGTTAAGAATGCTTTCGGGAATAGAATACGACAAAAAACCTTCTGAGGAAGGATTTCAAAAACTTGATCAGCTGGTGGCTGATGCCATGAAGGCAGGTGCTTTTGGCATTACTACTGGCCTGGAATATAATCCAGGTTACCTTGCTGACAGAAATGAACTCGCCCGTGTGGCCAAAGTGGTAGGGGAACATGATGGAATCATGATGAGCCACATGAGAAATGAGGATGACGATGCCATCGAGGAATCATTGGATGAATTCCTTTCACTTGCAGAACATAGTCCTGTCCATGTTTCGCACATTAAAGTGGTGTATGCAAAAGGAGAGCAGCGGGCACATGAAATTCTGGGCATTTTAGACCAAAAAAGACAATCAGGTCATACTGTTACAGCAGATCTTTATCCCTATGAAGCCTCATATACCAGCATCTCCATCCTTTTCCCAGAATGGTCCAAGCCACCGGCTGACTATAATGAGGTAGTAGCAACCCGTGGTGATGAACTTTTAAATTATTTACGCAACCGTGTGAATTTAAGAAATGGCCCCGAAGCCACCCTTTTGGGTACCGGGGTATACAAAGGAAAAACGCTCAAGCAGGTTGCTGAGGAGAAAGGTAAGGCTTTTGAAAGAGTTTTGATGGAAGACATCGGACCAGCAGGAACGAGTGCAGCCTACTTTGTCATGGACGAAAGGGTCATGAAAGAATTTATGAAAGACCCTTACGTAAATATTTGTTCGGACGGTAGTCTTACCGGGAATCACCCCAGAGGCCATGGGACATTTGCCAAAATTATAGAATCCTATGTGGTCAATGAACCGGTACTCAAACTGGAAGAAGCAATCCATAAAATGACGGGACTTGCCGCTAAAAATGTTAAATTACAAAACAGAGGGTTGATCAAAGAAGGCTATAAAGCCGATTTAGTCCTTTTCGAACCATCCGAAGTAAAAGCCACCGCCACCTATGAAAACCCTGGCCAATTGGCTAAAGGTTTTGATCTAGTAATTGTCAATGGTAAGATCGCCAAGGAAGGAGAGGAGTTTAAAAATAGAGCAGGAAAAATCCTCAAAAAATAAATTATGAAAAAGCTTTATGTTAGTGCTATTAGCCTATTGGTATTTTTGGGCTGTAGTCCCGCATCCCAGGAGCAGAAAGATTTAGAAACCCTAAAAGGGGAAATCAAGAAAGAACTTTCCTCCGTAGAGGGAGATTTTGCAGTGGCCTTCAGACTTCTGGAGGGCTCAAATGACGAGATTCTTATTAATGAAAAGGAAAACTTTCATGCTGCCAGTACTATGAAAACCCCGGTGATGATTGAGGTGTACAAGCAGGCCGCGGCCGGTAAATTTAAACTGTCCGACTCCATCACCGTGCACAATGAATTTAAAAGTATCGTAGACGGCAGTACTTACAGTATGCAGTTGGGTGTGGATAGCGAGGAAGAGCTTTACAACCGCATTGACCAAAAAGCAACTATCTATGACATCACTTACGCGATGATCATCAAGAGCTCCAATCTGGCTACTAATATTTTGATAGATCTTGTAGGAGCTGAAGAGACTACTCAATCCATGAGAGATCTCGGAGCACCTGATATTATGGTACGCAGGGGAGTGGAAGATCAAAAAGCCTTTGACCAAGGCCTAAATAATACCACTACTGCCTATGACCTTATGGTAATCATGGAAGCAATTGCCACCGGCAATGCCGTAGATGATGAAGCAGACTCCCAAATGTTTGATATCCTCGCTGACCAATATTTCAAAGACCTCATTCCTGCCCATCTTCCGGAAGGTGTTGTGGTAGCTCATAAAACTGGTTTCATTACCGGCGTTCAGCATGATTCAGGCATAATCCGACTGCCTGACGGAAGGCAATACATTTTGGTGCTTTTGTCAAAGAATTTGGGTGATAGGGATGAAGGTAAAAGAGTGATGGCGAATGTATCCAAGATGATTTATGATTATGTATTGGAGCTAAATTAGAAACGTACCCACACTTCATCTTTATACGTACCTTATTCATAATTAAAAAATGATGAATATCGAATGAGGAATGATGAATAATGAAATTAAAATGAAGAACATAAATACCCATATGATATGAAAAAAGCATTTTTTATTTTCTTAGCGTTTTTCTTTAGTATTAGCTTAAGGGCCCAAGACTTTACTATGGAGCAAGTGACTTCCTATCCATTTCCATCTGAGCTTACTGCTTCTAAGGGTAGCGAAAAGATAGCTTGGGCATTTAATGAGCAGGGTAAAAGGAATATATATGTAGCAGAAGGACCCGATTTCAATCCCCGGCAACTCACACAATATACGCGAGATGATGGCCAGGAAATCAGTGGCCTTTCTATATCAAAAGATGGTAAGTGGATAGTATATGTAAGGGGTGGTGATCATGGAGGAGGTAATGCCAATGTCCCCGTTAATGCTGCCAGCGACCCTATTCCTCCTAAAGTGGAGGTATGGAAAATTGCTTTCAGTGGAGGTGCGCCTGAACTGATCTCTGAAGGCGATGAACCATTAATTTCACCAGATAGTAAAAAAGTTGCCTTTATCAAAGGTAATCAAGCATGGATAGCTCCCCTTGAAGGAAATCAAGGACCTAAAAACCTTTTTACCGCCAAAGGTAATACAGGGTCACTAGAATGGTCGCCGGATGGGAGTAAATTAATGTTTGTCTCCTCTAGGGGAGACCATTCATTTATAGGGATATATCAAGATCAAGAAACACCAATACAATATATAGCTCCATCGTTTTCTCGAGATCGTTCACCTAGATGGTCTAAGGATAGTAATAAAATAGTTTTTGTAAGAACTCCAGGTGGAGGAGGGGCACCAGAGAAATTACTTGAGCAAAGACATAATCCTTGGAGTATATGGGTTGGTGATGTTGCATCCGGTGAAGCAGAAAAGATTTGGAGTGCACCTGAGACACTTGCAGGATCTGTACCTACTACTCATGGAAGCTATAATCTGCACTGGGGAGCAGGAGACAGAATTGTTTACTTAAGTTATGAGGATGGCTGGCCGCACCTATATTCTATTCCATCCACAGGAGGTAATGCTACCCAACTTACCAAAGGTGATTTTATGCTGGAACATATTTCTTTAAATGCGGATGGAAGTAAAGCAGTATTTGCTGCCAATAAAGGTTCTACTCCAGAAGATCTGGATAGAAGGCATATAGGAATGGTATCTATAGATCGAGCAGATATGCAGTTGCTTACTGATGGAGAAGGTATTGAAGCTTACCCTTTTTTTATTGGAGCAAGTAATAAATTAGCTTTGTTTAGCGGAAATTCGAGGCAACCTTTATTGCCCTCTGTATTGGATATAGGGAATAATGATATTAAAGTATTGACCAAAGATAAACTTCCAAGCGATTTTCCTTCCGGTCATTTTGTAGAGCCAAAGCAGGTAAGTTTTACCGCAGCAGATGGTGTCAAGGTGTATGGTCAATTATTTGAAAAAGAAGGTGGGGGAAATGATAAACCTGCAGTGGTTTTTGTCCATGGAGGTCCGCAGAGGCAGATGCTATTGGGTTGGAGCTATATGGATTATTATTCTAATACCTATGCGCTTAATCAATACCTGGCCAATCAAGGATTTGTGGTCTTATCCGTAAATTTCAGAATGGGTATAGGCTATGGACATGAATTTCACAAGCCAGATGGGGCAGGTATCGCCGGCGCTTCAGAATATCAGGATGTAAAAGCTGCGGGAGAATATTTAGCAGCCCTTCCTCAAGTGGACAATAATAGGATTGGCGTATATGGTGGGTCTTATGGGGGCTATCTTACGGCCATAGCATTAGGAAAAGATTCAGATTTATTTGCTGCAGGAGTAGATATTCATGGTGTCCATAGTAGAGATGGATATATAAGAATTCCCGATGGTATAGAGCAGCCAACGGATCTGGAAGAAGCTCGGAAAGTAGCTTGGGAATCTTCACCGGTTTCCATGTTGGATACATGGAAATCCCCAGTGCTCTTCATTCATGCAGATGATGACCGTAATGTGTCTTTCTCTCAATCGGTGGATTTGGTAAGAAGGTTTGAACAAAAAAATCTTCCGTTTGAGTACTTAGTGATCCCTGATGATAGTCATCATTGGATGAAGTATTCTAATATGGTAAAGGTAAATCAGGCTACTGCTGATTTTTTAAAGAAACATTTAATGAAATAGCAATAATAAATTTAAGTGTGGGTAAAAGGAATCAATTTACTTCTTGAGGAATTAAAGATGGGGATGGAGTTATTAAGACCTTCTATGTATATCCATTTCTTCAGTGTTGACAATAGGTGCTTTTTCACCCTTTGAAAATACTATATCGGCCACTCCAGACATGTTTTTGGAGATCATGCCATAGTCCCGGTTTAGGATAGAATAATGGTCTAAAATTTCTTTTAGATCGGTTAAGTTTTGCTTAGGGTGATCTCCAAAGTTGTGGGGATGCCACCATAAATGGTAAATTTCTCCTTTTTTAGCAGCGACACTCATTTCCATCTTAATTCTTTTTATTCTTAAGGCATTTAAAATTTTATTTTTGGGATCGCTGGGTCTTAGTAATCTGGAAGAAGGGATCTGAAGTGGCAACCCATTATTAATCTTTAAAGCAGAAATAGGAAAGGAGGTCCTTCTGCCAGTGGGAAAAAAGGTATCTGCTGTTCTAAAAATTTTTTTCAATAAAGTTTCCTGGTGGGTGTTCTGCCAAAACCAATTGGAGGGATTGCTCCTTACAACGTTAAATCCAGCTTCTTTACAAACTTTTAAATAGGAGGGATTGCATTGGTTTCTCGGGAAAACCAGTGCAGAGGGCGTAATATTAAATTTCGATGAAGTGATATTCTTTGCAGCATCTAAATCAGCTTTAAATTCTTCGAGGGTCTGACCAGGCTCCATAGTATAATAATGGGCGAAAGTATGACTGCCCAATTCCTGACCAGAAGTTTCTATAATTTTAGCTGCCAGATCGGGGGCAAATAGACTTTTTTTAAAAATTCTTCTTTTCTCATACCAATCATAAGCAGAAAGGATAGGATTGGTATATCCTGGCCTATGTTGTGGGGCAAAGGATTTCCATTCCTTTTTGTTTTCTGCAAGCAACATACCTACTGCTGCCCAAGTAGCTTCTACTTCATATTTTTCGAAAATTGCAAGGATTTTAGGTATGGTTTTATGTGTATTTCTATAATACTTTTTGGTACCCAATGGGTCCGCTTTATCAAACCTTCCCCAATGAAGTTCAAAATCCAGCGAAATTACAAGAATGGGTTGGTCTGCCATTTATTATGAATAAAAAGATTAAATTATAAAAATTTACTAATAGATTTTAGATGAAAATAGACAATAAATTAAACGTAATCAAAAAGTTAGTAAAAGTTTTTTAGGTGAAGGTTACATCAAATCATTTATATAAAATACAAGTATATAAATCTGGATTTAATCAGCCTCCAGGGATATTTGGAATATTATCACCCAATAGGCCTAATGCCACTTGAACATTTATATTTTCTTCACTTTGTAATACAAGTACATATCCATTAAAGCTTACCCAATCTTCATAGGTGGTTACAGTACCGTCTTCTAAATCGGTAACCAATGTTTCGCTTAGACCTGTCGCCCCATTTATAGAATTTAGTCTTTTTACCACAGGGCCATCCTGGTCAGGAGATGTGCTATGGATTCGTACAGGATGGATATCCCCAGCCACTGTACCATTTAGCTTTATAGTGATTAGGGTGGTATTATTATCTGTTTTGAAGAAAGTAATATCACCGGAGATCCCGGAGTCCTCTACTTCGTCTATTGGAAAAGTAGCTTCAAACTGCTCCGGTATAGGGTCATCATCTGTTTCGCAGCCAGAAATTAAAAAGATTATTAACAGGAGAGGAAGTATATGCTTGAGAATAATCATGGCTATCGTGTTAAAATTGTGTCCTTTTTAAAATTTATCACAAAAATTCAACCACTCACTATAATTTTTAAGTTTTTGGGGTGGTTTGTTATAAGAGCAATATAGACAGCATAACCAATATTGACTTTCGGATTCGCACATTAAGTGTACGATCACGTACATATAATTAGGTGTAATGGTTTAATGTTCAAAGTGTTATAAAAAAAATTATTTTTAATTTTTTCATATTTTATTTAATGTTATAAGTTTAAAAAAGTGTCCGTTTATGATCATGTGGGCAATGCTTTTTTGATTTAAATCAAATTTATAAAGGTTGGTATTGCTGTGCCAAATTTAATTTGGGTTTACTATCCTTCTCGATTTTTCTCCTTCTACAGATACAGTGCATCCATTCCAATTGCCTTGGTATTAATTCTGGATAGAAATAGTATGTAATCGAAAAAAACAATCAACA
>DATHVH010000374.1:0-19844 GCA_035461405.1 Anditalea sp. | reverse complement strand
TTGAGAAAGCGTCGGATAAGTAGATGTATCCATGGCCAGTTCTTTAAATCTCCTGACCTGTGCTCGATAAGGGGATATCAGGCCTACCTCCCATTTTTTAGCAATGATAGTTTCTCCGCCAAGTGTGCTTAGCATATTTTCCAAATACCCCAAGGTAAACTTTGCTTCTTCATAGTTGGCAGTACTTAGTGAGTCCTTCTCCAAATGCTCTAGATATCCACTCCCCGCAGTGTCTATAAATAACATTTGGGACTCTCCATCATCTAAAAGATGATATTTAGTATTATCAGCTGCCTGCAAAGCTCCATGATAAAATTCTTTGTTGGAAAATCCCATAATAATTTCGGGCATTCTGTACTGGAGTGTCAGTAAAGAAGACATTTGAGGCTGTCTTTGGATTACTTTTTCAAATAATGTCTCCTTCAATCCATCCTTACCTGCTTCAAACGATTTCACCGTAGGAGGTAATTGGCAGTGATCACCCGCCATCACCACTTTTTGAGCTTTCAAGATAGGAATCCAGGTTGCAGGTTCCAGGCCTTGACCCGCCTCATCTATAAATACGACGGGAAAGGTTTTACCTTTTAATGAATGATGACTAGCCCCTACCAATGTTGTAGCTATTACTTTACTTTGCTGAAATATATCATAAGTAATATAGTCTTCAAGTTGTGCTGCTTCTTCCTTCAGCCTTCCAGCCATTTCAAAAAGTTGCTTTCTCTGCTTTCTTTCTTCGTGTCCAAAATTTCTTTTATATTTCTTAGCTATGCTCCTATATTCCTCTGCTGATTTTTTTACTTTTTTAAGCTCTCGATAACTATCATGCGCTGCTATCTTGGCATCAAGTGTTTGGGAAAGAATTTTATCATCAACTCTAGCTGGGTGACCTAAACGCAATGTACTTATATTTCTATCGGTCAGCTTTTCTACTAATAAATCTACCGCAGCATTACTAGGTGCACATACCATCACCTGGGCATGGTTATTTAAAGTCTGCTCTATAGCTGCTATCATGGTGGTCGTTTTACCAGTACCTGGAGGCCCGTGAATAATAGCAATCTCCCCTGCATCTTCTACCAGCTGAACAGCTTCATTCTGACTTGGATTTAGAGATGATATATTTATTTTAGGAGTTTTATTTTTAGTAGAAACCTTGGCTCCTAATAAGATATCCCTCAACTCGCCAGTTCGACCCTTTTCTGCTTTTAGAAGAATCTTTAAAGTAGCTTCCATTTCTCGGTAGCTCGCTTCATCAAATAAAAGATCAACCCCTAATTTTCCATCGTTGATCCAGTCAGGAAGATCATCCTGCTGGAGGGTAATAGTCATGATATTTTTTCGAACAAAGTTAACCACCCCATTTATCCGACTGTTATTTGAATCATTAAGACCTGAGTTTGAAAAAAGAGAAACAGATTTACCGGACTGGAAAAGATGGGAAAGGTCCTCATCAGAGCGCTGCAGCTCAAGTATTAGCCTGTCTCCATATCCGGTTTTTTGTTTATTGATGATGACTGGATACCAACATACACCTTCCTTTTTTTTATCTGCTATGGAGGTGTACAACGTTTTTTGTCTATACTGTTCGAGGTCTTCTTCCCATTCTTTTTTTAAAAGTTTTAAAGTAAATGACAATTCTTCGTGGATATTCCGCATCAATGTTTATTTTTAGGCCATAAATTTACTATAATTAGTTAGGTTAATAAAGATCAACACCTTAAGATTTACGACTTGAATTTTCTAGCACACGCATACTTGTCATTTGGAGAACCTAAGGTATTGATTGGTAATTACATAGGTGATTTTGTCCGGGGAGATCTTTCTAAGACCTATGACCCAGAAATCATTATAGGAGTCCAATTGCACCGGGAAATAGACGCATTTACGGATTCTCATCCTACAGTAAAAAAAGCCCAGGCCTTACTTAGGCCTACATATGCACGTTATTCTACAGTAATTACGGATATGTATTTTGATCATTTCCTTTCCAAATATTGGGAAGAATATCATCCCGTACCTATAGATCTATATGCGGCAAAGGTTTACGATACCCTCAGCCAAAATATTGATATACTTCCCTCTAATTTTATATTGGCGTATGATATGATGGTCAGTTATAACTGGTTGGTATCCTATGGAAGACTAGATGGAATTAGGGACGCTATGATAGGAGTGGCCAAAAGAACTACATTTAATTCAAAAATGGAAACTGCTCATATATTTTTAGAAAACAACTATGATGAGCTGTTAGGATATTTTAAAGAATTTTTCCCTGAATTAATAGAGTATTCAAAGATCAGATTAGAAGAACTTAAAGAGAGCGTATGATCCATTGCAGGCCAAAAAGCAGCACCTACTTTTCATTATTGATTGTAGTAGGGATCCTTTTTGCAGGATTAATTTATATACTTTTAGATTTCAGCAGATATCAGACTTATAATTTTTGGTTTTACCTATTGAGTGCCACATTGCTCACTGTAGTACTTTTAATAATCTTAGTCAAAATGATGGCAGGTTACAGGTTTATCTCTGCCGGCAAAGAAGCTTTTCAAGTTAAGTTGCCTCTCAGAGGATTAAGTAAGCATTATGGTTTAAATGATGTCTTGGCCTGGCAGGAAGAAAAAATCTTAGCTAACAAGAAAGAGTTTAAGCAAACGACCATTGTCTTTGCAGATAAAACATCTTTTAGTCTCAGTAATCATGAGCATACTCATTATGAAGATCTGAATAAATACCTGCAAAAGAAGTTAGGTAAAAAGAGGATAAAATAGAGGGAAATCAGAGATTAGTTGATTGGTCAATAGCTGTATTAGTTGAAGAGAAGTTTTATGATCAATGTTCAATGTACAATATCCAATATAATACAATGAACATTGATCAATATTAAAGCCTTTATTTTCAGGCATCAACTTCTTACCTTTTACTTTTTCCTTCTTACTAATTTTCCCCCTGTACTTAGTCTAATGTTTCCAATCATACTGATCTATTCCCTCCACACAGGCAATAAGCAGATCTATACTGTTTTGTATATCTTTCTTATGCGCCATTTCTATTACTTGGTGTAGGTGACGTGTAGGTATTGATATTGCACCTGCAATGGCACCATTTTTCCCCATACGCTGAAGGCCAGCCGTATCTGTTCCACCAGCAGTTAAAATTTCTGGCTGCCAGCTGATATTTTTGCTATCAGCCGTTTTTTTCATAAAATCCACCATTCTATAATCACAGATGGTCATTGCATCCATTATCTTGATGGCAGTGCCTTTGCCCAGCTCAGTAATGCGCTCATGGGCTTGAGCTCCTGGCACGTCATAAGCAATGGTAGTATCAAGAGCTATCCCATAATCTGGATTAATGGCATGAGCGGCTACATTTGCACCTCTAAGTCCCACTTCCTCTTGTACAGTAAAGGTGGCGTATAAGTCATATGGGATATCTCCTAAAGCCTTCAAGGCTTCCAAAAGGATAAAGACTGCCACTCTATTATCTATAGATTTGCAGTTTACACATTCCCCCATTTCGATAAGCTCTCTGTCCCGGGTAATGGGATCACCAATTTTGATATATTTCATCACTTCCACTTTATCCATTCCCATATCGATAAAATAATCAGTGAGCTTTGGAAGCTTATTTTTTTCTTCGGCAGACATTACATGTATAGGCTTACTGCCCATCACGCCTATCATGTCTTGGGTCCCGTGTACTATCACCCGCTGGGCTGTAAGTGTTTTAGGATCAAAGCCTCCAAGGGGATGAAATCTTATAAATCCATTATCATCTATATGGGTTACGATAAATCCTATTTCATCCATATGGGCTGCTACCATAAGTTTCTTATTATCTGGATTAGAAACACCTCTTTTTATAGCGATAACGCTCCCCATATTGTCCACCATGACCTCATCACATAGTGGTTTGAGCTCTTCTAAAATTAAATTCCTTACCCTAGATTCAAATCCTGGTGCACCTGGTATTTCACATACACTTTTTAATAATTCTATATTCATTTCTTATGCTATTACTTTATTGCCAGCTCTTTATTGAATTACATCAGAAAAATAAAAACCTCCATTGTGATTTTAATATATCAATGTATTGCAAGTTTTTGGCATAATATTTATAATTCTTCGGCAGATAACTTAACTGCACAGCAAAGTTATAAAATTTAAATACCTAGTCTATTATGCTTCAAATCATTTTGGTCCTATTAGGGGCCTTTGTCATTTTTATCCTAAGTACACTTAGCGGTGGAGGAGCAAGTCTCCTCTTAATGCCTCTGGTGGCTTTAGTAGTAGGAGTAAAAGCTGTAGCTCCGGTAATGACGATAAGTATTGGAATGAGCAGTACCTCTAAAGTGTTTTTCTTTTGGAAAGATATCGACTGGCATTTGTTTAGATGGCTATTTCCTTCCACTATCATAGGGTCAATCATTGGGGCTAGGCTATTTGCAGAGCTGTCATCAGATTACTTACAGATATTGATCGGATTACTATTGGTATCTACCGTATTACAGTTCAAGAAAAAAACAAAACCCAGTAAGTTCAGAATAAAGGCATGGCATTTCGCTCCAATGGGCCTGGGGGTAGCCTTTTTATCTGGTCTTATAGGTGGAGTAGGTCCACTAATGAATTCTGCATATCTCAGCTATGGGATATCCAAAGAATCGCTTCTAGGTACCCGCGCTGCCAATGCCATACTACTGCATCTTACCAAAATTATTAGCTATGCTTATTTAGGTTATGTCAATCCAGAGGTGCTTAAGTATGGTATTCTGATTGGTATTGTATCTATGACGGCTATCTACTTTGGCAAACTGATTTTAGGTAAAATGTCAGATGAAGTGTTCAGAAAAATAGTAGTAGCGAGCATGGTAGTAAGCGGGATTCTCATGCTGTGGCAAAACAAAACATTTATATCAGATTTAATACAGCCTGCATAATCTTATTACAGGCATTAACAAGTAATGAAAGCAATATGAAACTATCAATATCCACCAATGTCCATTTAGTAGAACCAGGTGATTTTGAACCGGCTGATCACTGGTACCCCAGGGCACTGAATTCCAATATTCACCCACTGGTCTCTACCTTCTTAAATCTATCGCATGAACAGATAGCTGAAAGATATCTTAGACTTAATCCACAAGCTGACCTGGATGCTATCATGTCAATACTTCAGTACCAGCCAAAATACTTCCGATGGTCTGGTACAGATATGATGCATGTAACAAATAATGAAGGCAATAGAAAACTGACCTTGATAGAAACCAACAGCTGCCCCTCAGGTCAAAAATCGATGCCCCTACTGGATTTTAACTATGAACAGGGCGGCTATAGAAGGCTGATAGAAAAAACCTTTAAGGATATGGTAGATCAGCATCATGAAACAGGAGCCCTGGCAGTGATTTATGATAAAAATCCGATGGAAAACATTGGATATGCAGCTACTATTGCTGAAGTTTTTGATGAGAATGTCTATCTGGCCCAATTTAAACAAGATGATACTGACCCTCCCGTCCAGTTTAGAGATGGCAAAATGTTTATCCGAGAGGGAAACAATAATTGGGTAGAAATCAGGGCTGCTTTTAGATATGTCACTCAAGAGCCATGGAACAGAATACCAAAAAATTCCAAAACACTCCTTCTAAATCCAATAGAAGCCTGCTTAGCAGGAGGGAGAAACAAAGAGGTGGCCAGCAGAGCTTATGATCACTTTAATGAGGAATTTAAAGATAAAGGAATTCAGATATTCACTCCTAAAACAGTAAGAAACGTAGCATATAACCAGCTGCAAAAACATTTCGAAGATCTGGGCGGCAGCATGGTGATCAAAGTTCCGGATAGTAATGCTGGGCAGGGAGTATACACCATAGTGAACCAAAGAGAACTTGATGTAGCATTGAATGAACTGGCCCATGATCCTGATGAGCTATTTATAGTGCAGCAACTTATACATAGCAATTACAACAAAGGAAGTGATCCTAAAGATACTTGGTATCATGTCGGTACTATACCTGACAATAAAGGAAGGAGCTATGCATTTGACTTAAGAATGATGATGCATGCGACATCAGAAGGTATGAGGCCGCTCGCTGTATATAGCCGAAAGTCCAGATTTCCCCTAAATCAACCACTCCCGGAAAATATGAGTAGCTGGGAAGTTTACGGCACAAATTTATCTGTAAAAGGAGATGACGGATGGACTTATGCAGATGAACGACTTATCCTTTTTGATGTAAGAAACTTTGCCCTATTGGGATTAGGCATTGACGAATTGATCCGAGGATTTATTCAAAGTGTAATGGCGGTATATGCCATTGATCAAAATGCTATCCATACATTTGATAAGGAATTCAGTTTTAATTAATTTAACCACATATAAAAAATGAACATGATAAAAAATATATTAGTGGTAGAAGATGATGTGGTTTTTTGTAAACTATTAACCAGATTTTTGGATAAAAACCAATATCACACTCATGATGCCCAATCGGCAAAGAAAGCTTTGAGCCTCTTAGAAAAAGAGTCATATGATCTGGCCATTCTAGACTATAGACTACCGGATGAAAATGGTCTCAGCATATTAGAAAGTATCAAAAAAGATAATAAAGTAAATAAAGTAATTATCATCACCCGATATGGGGATGAAGATGTAGCTAGTAAAGCTATTGAGCTAGGTGCAGATGCATACATTAGCAAACCTATCAATCCTGATGAACTTCTGACTGTAATCAGGGGACTTTAAAAACAGAAAGAGGAGATCGTCCATGATCTCCTCTTTTTTTTTATCACGCAAAATAAATTTATATAGACATAGTGCACAGTAATATCTTATTGACTACCTACAACCCACTTTCTATTCCTAAATCTATATCAAAATCTATCTGGACTGCTTTGCGACCGTCTACAGAAAGAGTATAGCTGAAAATTTTAGCATCCCTATCTATAGCCATAATCCAAACATTATTTTTTGCTCGTGGAAGCATTTCCGCTGTTTCTTCGTCAGCAGGAAAATGGACTTCCCATGCAGTACTTTCAGCAGATGCCAAGCCACCATAGTTAGTCACTTCATCAGGAGTTCCGTCTTCGTGCCTATGATCATGTTTTAGCTGTAACCCTTCATCTGTAAAAGACAACACCCAAGTTCTGGATCTATCATTACCTACATGAAACGGGATTTTTACCGTATCAGGAGTACAAGCAGCCACTGTCATAGTCAAGGTATTGCTTGAAAAGGGTTCCCTTCCCTCTTCAGGATAGACGAGTTTTCCGGAAAATGTTTTGCCACAAAGCGGCTCCAGATTTTCTCTGAAGATTAATACCTCTTCCTGCGCTTGCGCAGCTCCAAATGTTAAAAATGCTAAAAATAAAACAAGTACCTTCTTCATGAATAAAATCTAATTAAAGTAATTAATATGCTCTTATAACTTTTCCTTCTCTAAAATTAGCAAAGGATCGGTTTACCACCCGCATACCACCATCGGTGGGGTAATTGCCCGTGAAATACCAATCTCCGATATGTTCTGGACAAGCTTTGTTCAAATTCTTTACAGTCTGATAAATTACTTTTATTTCAGCATTTATCTGTGGAGAGGTGATTATTTCAGCTATTTTATCAGAAATCTGCTGATCAGTAAAAGGGGCATAAATCGCCTTCACAAAGTTTTCGGAAGATTCCGGGTACTCAATGCATTGATCATAAACTGTATCCAAAATGCTACTCTGAGCAGTTTCCTGCAACAAATCAACTGTAGCTCTAAAGGCAATAAAATCCTTCATTTTAGACATATCAATACCATAGCAATCCGGATACCTGATCTGTGGCGCAGATGAAACTACTATAATACGCTTAGGCTGAAGCCGATCCAGTGTGGTAAGGATACTTTTTTCCAAGGTAGTGCCTCTTACGATAGAATCATCAATCACTACGATAGTATCTATACCAGACCTAATAACCCCATAGGTAGTATCATAAACATTGGCCACCATCTCATCACGATCATTGTCATTAGTGATGAAGGTTCGAAGTTTTACATCCTTGCTCACCAGTTTTTCCACTCGTGGTCTAAAATGTAATAAATCTTCTATATCTCCTAGATGGGGCTTACCTTCTAATAGTACTTCTCTTCTTTTGGCACTTAGATAGTCTTCAAGACCCTCTATCATACCTAAGAAGGCTGTTTCAGCTGTATTGGGGATATAACTGAACACTGTATTTTTAAGGTCAAAATCTATCGCCTCTAATACTTGGGGAATTAATAATTTACCTAAATTTTTTCTTTCTCTATAAATATCCGGATCCGTCCCTCTGGAAAAATATATCCGCTCAAATGAACAGGAAGTCTTTTGTCTAGGCGTCATAATTTGATGCTCCGCAAAAGATCCATCTCTATTCACTACCAGTGCAGCTCCGGGCTTTATTTCTTTTATCTGATTATAATCTATATTGAATGCACTCTTGATGGCAGGTTTTTCGGAAGCTATCACTACTATCTCGTCATCAGCATAATAATAGGCTGGTCGGATACCTGAAGGATCTCTCACGACAAAACTGGATCCATTACCTATCATTCCAGCCATAGCATATCCTCCATCGAAGTCCCGACAGGATCTTCTAAGAATACGCGCAACATCAAGTTCCTGCTCGATCACCTCAGTGATCTCTTCATTGCTATATTCCCCTTTGTACTTGTTAAAAATCCGCTGGTTTTCTTCGTCCAAAAAGTGTCCGATTTTTTCCATTACAGTCACTGTATCTGTCTTCTCTTTTGGATGCTGTCCTAGTTCAACCAATTTACTGAAAAGCTCTTCTACATTGGTCATGTTAAAATTTCCAGCCATTACGAGGTTACGGCTTCTCCAATTATTTTGTCTTAAGAAGGGATGGCAGGTTTCAATGCTGTTTTCGCCATGAGTACCATATCGCAAGTGGCCTAGCCAAACTTCACCGGAAAAAGCAATATTATTCTTAAGGTATTCAGCATCCATCCCCAAAACATCACCACCCATTTTACGGGCTTTCTTGTACTTTTTAGAAATCTTGGAGAAGATATCATTTACCGCCTGGGGTTCTATGGACCTATATCTGCTGATATACCGAGTACCTGGCGATGTGCCTATTTTAATGTTGGCAAGCCCTGCCCCATCCTGACCTCGATTTATCTGCTTTTGCATCAGCACATATAATCGGTTGGGAGCGTACATGGGAGAGCCATACTTATCTATATAGTATTGAAGGGGTTTGCGTAGCCTTAACATGGCGATCCCGCATTCGTGTTTTATCTGATCACTCATTGGGTGTGGCAGGGATTAATAAGATTGTCAAAGGTAATTATTTTTTTAATTTAATCTCTGATTGTAATTCATGATATCCTAACCCAGACTTTAATATTTTAATTCAAATTCTGATTGGCTGTTGATATATTTTAACAAACCTATAAGTTATTTTACTTTTATCAATGGTATTGAAGAACTGCGAAAATTCTTAATCGTATAATTGCCAAAAAAAGAAACCCTTGGATTCACGCATCCAAGGGTTATGTGCAAGCAAAGAGTTATAGATTATTTTACAAGACAAATATACAAAAATCCTACCAGTATGAAAATTTTTAAGATTCTATATACAGTGTATGCCCTATTGCTTTTTTGGTTTTTGATGATCCTATTTGCCCCATTTATATTTTTCCCAATAGTCCTGTTCAAAAAGGGAGGTAAAATTACCTTCTTTTTTATAAGAGGATGGGCCCGATCTTGGTGTTATCTAATTGGATTGAAATTTAGAATCTATGGTACCGAGCATATAGACAAATCCACTCCGTATATTTTTGTTTTTAACCATAGTTCCTATCTGGATGCACCCGCTATTCCTATGGCTATACATCGAGAAATTAAAGCGTTGGGTAAGAAGGAACTGGCCAGTATACCAATATTCGGTTTTCTGATTTCCCAGGTAGCTATTTGGGTGGACAGAAAAGATGCGGATTCCAAAAAAGCCAGTATTCAAAAACTTAAAACTGCATTGGCAGACGGCACCTCTATAGTAGTAGCTCCAGAAGGAACCCGTAATGAGTCCAGCCAAGTATTGCTACCCTTCCAAAACGGCGCTTTTAAATTGGCTGTAGAAACCGGACTTAGTATAATGCCAATGGCAATAATAGGAGCAGGAAAATTAATGAACAAAAACTCTCTATTAATTAAACCTGGAACTATCCATATTTATTTTTCAAAGCCTTTAAAGGCCACCTCTTCATCCCCAGATGAAATTGCATTATTAAGAGATAAAACATATAATAGGTTAGAAGCGATGATCCTTACACATGTATAAACTTTTTTAGGTGTTTTCCCCACTGTGCGTAAATATTCCTCGATTATTATTTTGAATTCTCTCCAATTTTGAAAAATTAGGCACATTTTTTTCTGGCATAGTTGATGGATAATGTGATTATATAATTAAAAAATATGAAAAAGTTTATCATCACATGACGCCACTTACTAATGCTGATACTGATTGTAACCTTTTAAATAATTTTTGATATGAAGAAGCTGTTTTATTTATCGTTCGTTTTGACATTAAGTTTATTTTCTTGCTCTCCTGAGAAGACGCAAGAAGTATCTTATATCAAAGCAGGATTTGGTAGTAGTGAAAGCACTACCAAGATCGACACCGAAGAAAATTTCGAGGAAGATGTTTTAATGGGGCAGTTACCTATGAAAGTTGTACTTAAAATTGAAAAGAACCGGAAATTACGATACATGCAATTAACCAATGTAATTAAATATGTACAAGATTCTTCGGACTATGTTATATATGATTTGACTTTCGAATCGCTTTCTGGAACTGATCAACCTAAGTCAGTTTTATTTGATCAGAATGGCAACAAAATTTATAAATACAACCACAATTTAAATTAAACAACTATGAAAAAGTTACTATTGGTATTAGCAATCAGTGCATTTGGTCTTGCAGGACTACAAGCACAAACGGTCACTCCTACTACAGCAGTAGAACAGACCTCACAGGATAGAGTTAAAATTTCACCTGAAGACATACCTCAGGCAGTCAAAACTACTATTTCTGAAAAAGCGGATACTCAGGATTTAAGAATTACTGAAGCTTATCAAATCACTAACGAAGAAGGAGAATTACATTACGAAGTTCACTTTGACAAAGAAGGTGAAGTGGTAACTAAAAAATATAATGCCGCAGGCGAGGAAGTAAAAGAAGATTAAATCCAACTAAACCAACTATTCTTCATATTGCAGTAAATGGCACTGATTTTTTATCTGTGCCATTTCTTTTTTTTAGTGTATTTTTGTAGTATACTTAATACTACCACCCCGAATACAAGATGAAAAAAATTCTTTTAGTAGAGGATGACCTTACTTACTCAAAAATTATAAAGAACTTTTTGCTAGCCAATGGCTATGATGTGACTGCTGTCCAAAAAGTGGCAGAAGCTTTAAATTGTATTGAAAGAGAAGATCCTAGCCTGATCATCACCGATTATAGATTGCCAGATGGAACTGGCATGGAAATACTGGAAAAAGTGATCCAAGATTATGCGGAGAAACCAGTAATTCTTATCACTAATTATTCCGATATCAGAACAGCGGTAAAAGCTATGAAGATGGGAGCATTTGAATATATCACTAAACCAGTGAACCCGGATGAACTTCTGCTTACCGTCCAAGAATCTTTTAAAAAGAAAGTAGCTAAACCTGCTATTACAACTCCTCAGCTAAGCTCATCATCAGCTTATGGTTTACAAGAAGACCCTTATGTCACCGGCAGCAGCGCTCAGGCACAAAAATTAGAAGAATATATCCAATTGGTGGCCCCTACAGATATGAGTGTGATCGTTCTGGGTGAAAGTGGTACGGGTAAAGAATTTATATCAAAAAGAATCCATGAAAAGAGTCACAGGAAAAATGGCCCTTTTATAGCCATAGACTGCGGAGCTCTTTCTAAAGAATTGGCCGCCAGTGAGCTTTTTGGGCATGTAAAAGGAGCATTTACCGGAGCTCTGGATAATAAGGTAGGTGATTTTGAAAGTGCTAAGGGAGGGACGATATTTCTTGATGAAATAGGTAATTTGAGTTATGATGTACAAATTAAGCTTTTAAGGGCCATTCAAGAACGTAGAATTAGAAAAGTGGGGGGTAATAATGATATCCATATTGATGTCCGGATTATTGTAGCCACTAATGAAGACCTTATAGAAGCATCTAAAAGAGGAGAATTCAGAGAAGACCTCTACCATAGACTAAATGAATTCAGTATTCACGCCATTCCTTTAAGGGATCGTCTAGATGAGCTTTTTGATTTTGCTGAAACATTTCTGCAGGAAAGCAATCAATCTCTTAATAAAAACATACCAGGGTTTTCTGATGAAGTTAGGGAAATATTTGCCAACTATTCTTGGCCTGGCAACATCAGAGAACTTAAAAATATTGTAAAAAGAGCAGTCCTCTTGACTCGCGAAGGTTTAATTCAAAAAAATGTATTACCTGTACAATTGGTTCTTCCGGAATATTCCATAGAAGAAACTGGAGCAGCCAAGGATCTGAAAAGTAACTTTGAAGAACAAGAGAAAAGTTTGATCATAAAAACCTTGGAAGAAGTAAGGTATAATAAATCAAAAGCTGCTAAAATATTAAATATGGATAGAAAAACTCTCTATAATAAAATAGAGAAATATAATATACACTCCTAGATTAGCTAGGAGTTTTAATCTTCTCATTTTTTAATATTTCTTCCATAATCACCTCTGTTTCACTTACTAATTGCTGCACCTGGGCGGGTACATTCGCGAAACGATCATTTTTAATATCAATTTCAATATCCCTGGCAAGAGCTGAAGTACTAATCTTAAGTTGACCTAACCTACTGGACAATTTATGGGCTATTTCCAAAATTGACTGATAATCATCTTGGGATAAAGCACTAGTAATTTCCTGTAAATTGTCTTTAGTCTCATAATAAAAGTCTGATACCACCTCTGCCAATAACTCTTCATCACCCATACAGAATTTTTTGAGATCCTCAAGTGAGTAAGATCCGCCATCTATTTCATCCCTTTTCATATCAGTAATATTTAATGGTGATAAGCCAATAGTTTTGGCTATAGCTTTTATTAATTCTTTCTCTTTAAATGGTTTAAGCAATATACCATCAAAACCATAATCCGAAAGTTTCTCCTTTTCTTCGGCAAATACATTTGCGGTAATAGCTATGATAGGCAATTCACCATAGTTATAATCTTTCCTTAAGCGCTTCAACACTTCATATCCGCTTATTTCAGGCATCTGAATGTCTATTAAAGCGATATCGAATGGCTGAGGAACAAAATTTTTAACAAAGGCCAATCCTCCCACATGCTTGGTTACTATTGCACCATTACTTTCAAGTAGTAATTGGGCAAACCTAACACCTATTTTATCATCATCTACAAGAAGTACTTTTACACCTGATAAAGAGTAAGTTAAATCTACCTGTATTTCATCCACCGGATCTACTAATAATGCTGGAAGAACTACAGTAAAGGTAGTCCCTTTACCTACCTCACTTATATAGCTGATTTTTCCATTTTGGTGCTCCACTAATTTTTTTACTATAGATAGGCCCAAACCTGTTCCTCCAAATTTTCTTGTTATAGAACTGTCACCCTGATTAAAATCCTGAAACAAATTTTCCTTGATCTCTTGGGACATACCCATCCCCGTATCTTGCACCGTCATATGTAATTTGCCATCACGATAATCTATGACTACTCGTATCATACCATTATCAGTAAATTTATAAGCATTACTGATCAGGTTATTGAGAATTTGGTTTAACCTAAGTTCGTCACCTTCCAGCCATTTATCTTCAGGAAGATGTGCTTCCCATATAAACTCTAGATTTTTTTCAAGGACTTTCATTTTAAAAAAGTCTCTGATGGTAGAAAAAAACTTATGCTGATCAAAGGGTCTTTTATCTATAGTAATCTTTCCTGCCTCTAATTTTGATAGGTCCAAAATATCATTTACTATAGATGACAAGGTCTGTGAGGCAAAACTCACCATATCTACATATCCTTTCTGGTCATTGTCTAAAGTGGTTTTTTGTAAGGCTTCATTATATCCCTGAATTGCATGTAGCGGATTTCTGATTTCATGGCTCATGTTTGCCAGAAAGTATTGTTTTGCCTTCGCCAAATTATCCGATCTTAGTTTAGCTTCCTCTAACCGCTCTCTATAATTCTGAGCTTTGTTGATTTCTGAGAGTATGCTGTAAATAAATGCCGAAGATCCTATAATTCCTATTATGATGAGAATACCCAATAAAACAGAAACATTAAAAGTAAGGTCATATGCTTCATGGTTTTGTGCCTGCGCATCAGCCAGTACAGTACGTTGAAGTGACGTAATCACCGATTGGATATCAGCTATAATAACTTTATTTTTTTCTTCCAGATCATATTCCATAGCCGCTAATTGAGATCTCAATTGCTGCTCCTGATTATTGATTTCTAATACTGTATTTCTAACTGCATAAAGAATGGAATCGGCCCTGGTCTGATTTAATGCTGCCAGGGTAGTGTCACCCCTGTTGGGATTTATATTTAATATGGAAAAAATCTCTCTAAGGTTTGCCCTTTCCTGGGAGGTTAATAGTTGAGTGGAAGGGGATGCCACTGGTTCACGTCGTGTCCGTCTGGGGTTTGTGTCTGTATTTATAGTGTCACTTTCTCTTTGGGCCCTTCGAACCGGAGAATTTACCCTTATCCTGCCTATGGTTTGATGCCGGTTTATTTCTTCCTGCCGCCTTATTTTAGTCTCAATATTCTTAAGTGCTTCCCGGCTAAAATTTCTGTTGATAAGATTATATTTAACTTCATCAAGACCATTATAGACCAAAAGAAGCTCATTTACATTATAGCTGATTTTCTTAAGTTGTGATATTTCCACAGAATCAGTGGCATAACTCTCTAACTCGAGCAAACGGTTTTCTATTTTTTTCAAATAATTAAACTCTTCTGCAGAATCAGTTTCTACATTGCCCTGGGCCCGATCAAGCTGATATATATCAGCGAGTAGACCATTTAATTGCCTTAACCTCTCGCTGGGTTCAGCTAATGCCTCTACTGTATTTAGCAGCTTGGTAACACTAAAATAGGTAACCACACTTACCCCTACTATCAGCAAGATAGCGAGTATAAATCCGGTGATCACCCTTGACCGGGCCTTGAAAGTAGAATTTGAGCTTTCCAATTTTTAAGATTTTTAAATATGAGGGTCAATTCCCGTACCACAGCTCTATTCGACTTCTATAACAGCATTTTCTGTTACTTTTTCAAAAGCTGCATAAATCACATACATAGACACCGGTACAGTAATTAATAAACCTATTAGTATAAGTGCTCCAAGCACATTCAAAAGCAGTAACACCAAAAAGAGTATAAAAAATTTCTTAAACTGTAAATAGATTATTTTTCTGCTCAGTTCAAGAGATTGCCAAAAATCAGTTCCTGCAAATAAAGCTATCAAAAAAGAAAACATATAACTTACCATGAGAAATATTCCGGGCAGTATGAGCAAAAAAATACCCAGCGCCACCAATACTTGACCCACCACATTAATAAGTACCAATGGAATATAGTATTGAAACCCCTGAAAAAAATCCGGATAATGGACCGGTTCATTCTGACTCGTTTTATTGGCTACCAGAAAAAATCCCCCGATTAATGCTGGGAATATTAAAATACTATATAACAACATAAATTCGGGCAAATACAGCACTACCAAAAGCTGGACAGATGCTATAAACATCATATAAGCCAAAGAATTTACAGCATTAACTTTAAATATTTCCCAGCCTTGTCTGAAGGATTCCTCGACATCAAAATCATATCCCTGATCAAGGAGCAGTAAAAGACTTTTTCTATTCATACTCGAAAATAGCAAATGCACAGCTATAACTGTGCATTTGATTTTTATTTATAGTAATATTTAATTAATATTATTTAGTAGCCGCTTCCAAAATATCATGCTTGGTAATGATATGGATTTGGTCTAAATGATCTCTTACGAGAACAGCTTTTTCTTTATTCACCAAAGATGAAAGTACATCAAGCGTGCTGTCCAATGCTACAAATTTCATGGCATCTTCCATCACTTCGCTTACCTGTGAATCCTTCAGTGTCGGGTTATCTATCAGCTTACTTAGTAATTTGCTATCGGTAAGACTTCCTATCACATTCCCTTTTTCTAATACCGGTATCTGCGATACACCTTTACTGTTCATAATAGCTATAGCTTCCTTCACAGTATCTTCTTTTCGCACTACTGTCAATTCATAAGATCCATTTCTTCCAGATAAAATATCTCGTGCAGTTCCATACGTCTTATCCTCTAGAAAGCCATGATTCCTCATCCAGTCATCATTATACACCTTGCCTAAATACCTAGTACCATGATCGGGAAGAATAATTACCATACGGTCACCTTCTTTAAGGTTTTCTTTAGCGTATTCTAGTGCTCCGTGTACCGCAGAGCCACACGACCAACCTACAAATAGACCTTCTTCTCTGCTGAGACGACGTGTCATAACTGCAGCATCCTTATCTGTAACTTTCACAAAGTGGTCAATAACAGAAAAGTCTACATTCTTAGGCAATATATCTTCACCTATTCCTTCTGTAAGGTATGGATATATTTCATTTTCATCAAAAATGCCGGTTTCCTTATATTTTTTAAATACAGATCCATACGTATCTATACCTACGGTAATTATATCGGGGTTCTGTTCTTTTAGATATTTGGCCGTTCCCGACATAGAACCACCGGTACCTACTCCTGCAGCATAGTGAGTGATCTTACCATCCGTATCATTCCATATCTCGGGACCAGTAGTCTCATAGTGAGCCTTCCAGTTAGATAAGTTATCATACTGGTTTGGATAGAAAGAATTTGGTATGTCCTCATTAAGTTTTTTGGCGACAGAGTAGTAAGATCTCGGATCTTCAGGGGACACGTTTGTGGGACACACTATTACTTCAGCACCCACTGCTTTAAGGATATCTATTTTCTCTTTGGACTGCTTATCAGCCATTGTAAAAATGCATTTATATCCTTTAGCGATGGCCGCTAGGGCTAAACCCATACCGGTATTGCCACTTGTTCCTTCTATGATGGTTCCGCCTGGTTTTAACAACCCCTCTTTCTCAGCATCTTCTACCATCTTGATAGCCATACGGTCTTTCATAGAATTACCAGGATTAAAGTATTCTACTTTAACAAGTATTTCTCCTTTAATCCCTTGGTTCAACTTATTTAATCTGACCATAGGAGTATTACCAATGGTCTCGATAATGGAGTTATAGATCATATTTATTGGGTTTCTATTTGTCGCAAGTTACGAATATTTTATGAGGATGAAGCCATCCGAAATTTCAAATCCAAATTATATTTGGCAACGTTTAGTAGACTAGCCTAGTTATTCTTAAGTGGATTTTCCCTCAGTCATCGTTAGATTATATTAACCAAGAAATATTAAAAAAAGTCCCACCATCTCTAGACTTCTTTAAATTCAACTCTTTTTATTAAATCCAGAGAAACGTGTAGCATGATAGCTGCCACTACCGCCATCATCAATCCAATACCCCACATCCCATAAGCAAACTGTTTGGACACAATAAATACAAACATCCCCATAGCCAATGCAGGTAATACTCCAAAAAAAAGAACCCCGCCGGTAATGAGTGGCCTTACAAATTTCCGGTCCCATCCCTCTTCAAAACCTACATGTGTGGTAAGTGATATGGCAAATCCTGTAAAATAAAACGTCAATAAGCAAAGAGGAAACATCAATAAAAGCCCCCAATCTAATCCCGCAATTAAAACAGAAGGAATGATAAGTATAAAAGCAAACAAGCATAATTGGTAGATATCCAGCTTAATTAAGTTCCAAAACTTAGCGGTCCATGTCGCTGGTATGAGTATATAAAATGGTTTCTTCAGATCTCCCATTTGACTTCTGCTCATACCTGCTATGAAATACATGAAAATGATAAAGAGGATATAACCATAAAATATCTTATGTGTCAGTATATCCATCCGGGAAAGAATAGCTAGAATAATACCTATGGCAGCCATTCCTAAACTATATACCCCAAACAGCGGATGAAAATCCTGCCTGCTGCTGTGTACATATGTTCTCCAGTAAAGTGCTTTGGCTCCGTATCCAAAATCTGGTAGCGCGAGCTTTTTCCCTGTGTTTAAACTGAAGGCAGATTCTGAATTTCCTTTTTTGTTTTTGATTTTTTCTTTCTTATCCTCATTGCTTTGGGTAGTTTCCAGTACATCTTCATAATACTCGTCTGAGTGGATCAGGACCAGTTTTAATACCGCAAAAAACATTAGAAAATATGGAACAATAAATCCTAGACTAATCCAAATATTTTGATGGTAGAGATATCCAAATATACCCCTACTCCATCCGACCAAGGGAAATAAGCTAAACCAGTCTGCACTAATCCATGCGAACATGCCCTGCCAAAATTTCTCCGCCATCATACCTGGAATTAATATCATTAATACAAGTAATACTCCCAAGAAGAAAATACCGCCTTTGATTTTAGGAAGTATTCCAAATTTGGTATTAAGGGTATAGATCAGAAACTTTATAGGAGAAAGCATAAAGAAAAATAATGCGATGGCTATGGCCATTAATATCATATCTGTATACTGTAGATCAAAAGCCGCTGACATCTGACTCGCTCCGTAGACCATAAAAATCAGACTCATTCCTATAGAGGGGATAAGAGACCTGACCATATAGTAAATCAAAATGTTACCCGCGGATACGGGAGAAGTAAATAGATAATTCACATCAGCCATGGAGAAAAAGCTCACATTTTTTTTAGTAGCTCTAAATAGCTGAAACATCAAAAAAGCTAATCCCAGAACAGTAAGTACTCCAATAATATTCTGAGTGCTATAATCCACTGTATCTTGCAGATCGCCCAAGTCTGTGCTGCCACTTTCCAGCCTCTGACTTCTTCCTCTGAAATAAAAAATGCTAAAATAACCGACCAATACTGCATAGGGAAGCAGCCGAAATGGATTCTTTAAGATGAGCTTAATATTATTAAGAACTATAAAATAATCCTTTTTGATTAGCAGTTTGAAATCATTCATCTCTAGTCATTTCTAAAAATAAATCTTCCAAGCTCGAATCAGAATTAAGTCCTAATTTGAGATTTTGGACGGTATCATTTCCTATTATATTGCCTTCTTTCATAATCATGATCCTATCAGCAATGGCTTCTACCCCATCTATCATATGCGTGCTGACAAGTATGGTCTTTCCCTGCTCCTTCAGTTCTTTGAATATCATCTTGGTATTTTTGATGGCTTTAGGATCCAAGCCTATCATAGGCTCATCAAAAAATAAAATCTGCGGATCACAAATCAAAGCACAGCAAATAGATACTTTTTGGCGCATGCCTTTAGATAAATCTCTTCCAAGCTTATCTCGTTTGTCCACCAGATCATATAATTCAAGGTATCTTTCTGCCTTTAACTTCCAGTCTCTGATATGATATGCCTGAGATACAAATTGTAAATGCTCCTGTACCGTGAGTAAATCATATACATGTGGAGTTTCAGGAATATAACTAAATATCTTTTTGGCTTCTATAGACTGGTGATCGTATCCGCCTATATATATTTCCCCGGCTGTCTTTCGAAGAAGCCCTACTATACATTTGATAGTGGTACTTTTCCCAGCACCATTAGGCCCCAGCAGTCCTACTACCTCTCCTCCATCTAGAGAAAAGCTAATATTCTTAAGAGCCTCTTGAT
>DATHVH010000373.1:0-8814 GCA_035461405.1 Anditalea sp. | reverse complement strand
ATACGGCACATATCGCTCCCATTCCCAAGGGGTATAGGTGTCACCTATAATCTTTTCCAAAAGATGTTTAAATATGGATTCACCATTTGAGCTATTGGTCATTAAGATAATGGATACTCCCTTATCCACAAAATTTATATTATAATGCTCCCACCCATCATCGTGTCCTTCTTTGAAAAATGCTTTACCTTGTTCTGTATTTAATAGGCCCCAGCCTAAGCCATAAGCTAAATCAATGTCCTTATATTTAGAAGTGGTTTCATCGGAAATGGTAGGGAACTGGTGTTTTGAATGGATCCGGATCTGGGGGGAAATCATTTCTTCATATAGCTTTGAATCCAGCGTACTTCCTTGCATCATATGCGCTATAAACTTTGTATAGTCTTCTAAGGTAGTTTCCAATGATCCGGCGGCTCCTGCTGATTTTCTTTTTTTCTTGCCCAAAGGTTTTTCTGTCTCATCATAACCTAAAGCATAATTTTCTTCAAATCTTTGCTGCCAGATATAGCTGCTGTTTTTCATTCCTAGGGGTTGGAAAATCCGTTCCCTTGCCAGCTCTTCTAATCCCTTACCGGTAATTTCTTCAATGACCATCTGTAACAGGGCGATTCCTTCTCCGGAATAAGCATATTTGGTACCAGGTGTGAAGTGGATAGCAAGCTTTCCGTTGCGATCGAATTCACCCGATCTGGCATTAAGAAACCTCCAGTTTTGGAACCCAGTCGTATGACTGAGGCACATTCGCGGCGTAATGATTTTCCACCGATCATCGTCAGCTAGGTCCTCATAGGCTTTATATTTTGGGAGATCGTTTTTCAGATAACGGTAGAGTGGTCTATCCAGATCCAGCTTTCCATCCTGGACCAGCAGCAGGCTAAGATAGGCGAACACGGCTTTGCTGAAAGAGGCGCCATATAGGACAGTGGAACTACTCATTGGTTCCATGCTTTCCACATTGGCAAGACCGTAAGATTGTTGATATACCGTCACGTTGTCGTTGAGAATGGCCAGCGAAAGTCCAGTAACATTTGCTACGGACATGAGGCTGTTCACCGTATTGTCAATCTGTGTGGTAGAAATTTGGCTACAATCAATTTTATAAATTGTTCTTTCCTGGGCAACTGAAAAGTGAATTAATAATATGATAATAAGTAAAGTAGAAAAAAATTTCATGTTATCTTTTTATATCTCTTAGAACTAATTTTTACTTGACATTTTTCACTTCTCCCGATAGCTATCGGGATCGAAATTCTCCCGATGGCTATCGGGATCGATATTCGAAATTGTTTACTTCGATTTTCGGTCCTGCCATTACCATCTCCCACAGGAGGTAAACAGGCAAGCATGCTTTCGTCTTATGTCCCGTCTTAATTTTACTTGACAAATTTCTTTTTTATCAAAGCTTTAATATTCTGTACCTACGGCACGGCATAAAATTTAATTTATTTCCTTCTACCAACATTACGTACCTACGGCACGGTCATGACAACCATCTCGTACTTCCTCCTTCCAACTTCGTACTTTTTACTTCTTACTTCTTACATTTTCCTATCTCACACCTAAATTATCTGACATAATCCTCTAACTCTCCTTCCTCTTAATCGAACCCCCGCCCATTACACTTGATCTAACTTCCGGATTTCCTAGATAATGAATAGATCCACCACCCAATATATTGGCGTTTATAACTTCCTCCACATGGGCAGTCACCGCACCGCCACCCAAAATAGAGATGTCTAGAAACCCAATCTCCAATGCATCCAACGCTAATTTACCTCCTCCCTGAATGATGCAGTCAAAATTTTCAACTGCATCAAAACCTTCTTCTATTTCCACTTTTCCGCCTCCGGTGATTTGTATGCCGGTAATAGTTTGGGTATAAATATAAATGTCCATATTCTGTCTCCCTCTTTTACCATTATTGGTAAGGTGGAGTTTGTCGCCCTTGACTTCTACTTCAGTATTGGATACACCTTGGCCTTTCAGCTCGACAGCATAGGTATTAGAAGGAATTAAATATAAATTCCCACCACCAGTGAGATGTACTTTTTCAAATGAGGATAAAGAAATTTCTTTAGTCTCGTTTTCCCTACCATCATTTGGGGAACATGAGATAGCCAGGATCAAGAAAAGGCCTAAGAAGATTGTATGTAATTTTGACATCGGGATTAAATTTTTATGTTCTATAATACCGGTAAATATACAAGTGTTGTACCATCAGCCTTAAAAGCATGTATAGTAAATATACGCATATAGATGTGATCGTATTTGAACACTCTATTTTAAATAATGAACATTGAACATATTGATGGTCTCTAACTAAACTAATTTTATAAAGAGAAAACACCCCTCCAAAAAAATATCGTCATTAAAGGGTTTAGCTATTAATGTAATTTCTTCGGACGCAATCAGGACTTTGAATTAAAAACATTAAATATTTTGTATAAACGCTATCGAGCACCAGGAAAAATAGGATAAGGTTTTAAATTGATTTATGCTTGTTAAGGACTGTAGACTCTCTATGATTTGTAATTAAATAAAGCTCCTTTATGATTACTGGCAATATTGCGGATCATCATATTTAATAATTCAAAAATTGGTTCTTTTTCTTAATAAAAGCTCCAATTATTAAAGCAAAAAATGTAGAGCCTAAAATCAATAAACCAAAAGTATTTACCACTCCCGCCACTTTAAAATTATCATATAATCTCAATCGTATCTCGTTCATCTGCTCAATACTCATTTTACTTCCCATTCCAAAACGTTCCATCATAGCAAGAGTTTTCTCTAATTGGACATTTCCAAGTGCAATTGGAAGATTAGGATCAATTATGTTATAGAGCAGAATGCTCGCTATCGAAGAAATTAAAGCACTTGTCACTAATGCGATAAATGAAAAGTTAAATGACCTGTCAAAGGTCATAAAGCCTCCTAGCTCATTCCGATACTGGATTCCGGAATAAATTACTACACCAAGAATTATTGCAAAACTTCCAAATCCCACCAATCCTGAGGCTAGTAATGAGAAGTCTATAAAGTAAATTGAATAGGTAAAGACAGTACTGATAAATCCTAAAATAACACCAGCTCTTATAGAAGAATGGAGCAGTTGAATAATATCCTGTGATTGTTTTACTACCTGGATTTTTTCCATTTATTAAAATTTAAAATTTTAATAAAAAAATGAAAGATATAATTATTATGCAAGATTACTTTGAAGTTTAATTTAACTACAGTGGATTGTTATTAATAATCATACTTATATAATTTTATTATTTAAACTTTAAGGTATGAATTTGCTAATAATTATTAGTCAATCTTAAAGCTTCCCGTCTACTTAAAGGATTTAATTGAGTAGTATATACTAATTCTTTAACCCATTCTGGATTTGTTCTACTGTATTCTCTAAGAATCCATCCTATTGCCTTATTGATAAAAAATTCTTTGGATTCTAAAAGTGAGTTGATAATTAGGCTTAATAATTCTTTATCTAATTCTTCTTTATATTTTAATTGAAATAATATAGCTGATCTTTGCAACCATATATTATCAGAAGCAAGCCATTTATGAACATACTTCACTTTTTCATTTGGAAAGTTTTTAAAATATTCCCCCATTAACTTATTGGAAATCATATCCACCGTATCCCACCAGCTTTTATTTATAACCATATATTCATATAGATCTATATCTGATCTTTCAGACTGCTTGATGTATTTATAAGCAAGCTCTTGTGCAAAGTACTGATATTCCCTTTGTTGTTTCTGCCAAAGTTCCCTTACTACTTTATACATTTCACTTTTGGGAGGGAGGTAATCCTTAATAAAAAATGGTTTTTGAATTTCTCGTCTTTTAGTAGTGGTTATTCCAAAAAAATCAAAATGGTTTCTCATGTAAGCTTTTTGTTCTAAAGCAATTTTCGGATTAGAGGACTTTTGAAATTCGATTGTTAAAGATTGAATATAATGAGACATTAATTAAACTGATAGTGAGATACTGGATGCCTAAATATTGTAAATAATTTGATGATATGTATTCATCAAGTTTTACTCCTTAAAATTTTTTCCATCTTGCGGCCTTTGGCCAATTCATCTACAAGCTTATCTAAATACCTTACTTGTTGGGTTAGCGGGGTCTCTATTTCCTCTATCCGATATCCGCAAATTACACCCGTTATCAGTTGGGCGTTTGGATTTAAATCTGCTCTCTTAAAAAATGTTTCGAAGGTTACCTTTTCATCAATGAGTTCTTGAATTTGGTTGTCATCAAAACCGGTCAGCCATGTTATTACCTGATGCAATTCATCTTTCGTCCTACCTTTCTTCTCTACTTTGGTAACATAATGCGGATATACCGAAGAGAAGGTCATTTTCGCCATCCGCTCATCGTGTTCTGGTGTAGTAGTCATGTTATTAATATAGTATTTATATAATATTAAGTATAAATTTCGAGCCTCCTATTTTAATACTTCTAAGTTAATTTTTAGGACATACAATCGAAAGAGGAATTTAAAAAATTATGAAAGGAAGAATGTCACTTTAAAAAAATATTAGATTTTATATTTTAATAAAATTTTGTCGATACTTTCTAAGCGGCAGAACTATTCTCAATCATTTATTCTACTATTATGTATATCCTTCTTTTAGCCGGAAGATAATGGTGAAAGTTCAAAATTTAATTTTGACTTTTTGAATTTGATTGCCGGGGCGATTAGCCGCATTTAAATAAACATACATATAAATTACTGGCAATATTTATGAAAATTATATTCTAATAAAATGTCAAGAAACTTATAATCGATAAAAGATAAACTTTACTATTAACAATCTCATTCAGAAATGTTGAGCACCAAATTAGCTTTTAAATTTGAAGCTAATGTTTTAGCATTTTTTATTGCTTCATTACTATTGGTATACACAAATGAAAAAGTTGGTTCAGAAGCATCCGAATAGAGCAATATACGGAAGTCGGTTACCTTTCCTGAAATTGTAGGACTAATCCCATTGGGTGTATTGTTGCTCATATATTTTATTGAAATTATTTTAATTGTTGAAATTTTTGGTAAAGGTGACCATTTACCCATTTTATATCCTATAAACGAGAAATAATCCTTAAACCTATTATCAGTATAATCGATAAGAGTCCCCCCATATGAGAAAACAATTATTAGTCCTAGTAATAAAGCCCCCATTCCGACACTGAAAACCCGTTCTAGTGAGCTTGCATTTTTTATAAACAATGGACTTAATAGGGCAACAATACCAACCATTATAAGTAATGTTCCAAAGAAATGTGGTCCAGAAAAAAAATTTCTTCTTTTAAAATTGAATATATTCATTGTAAGACGTCTAATAGAATCTAACATAAAAGATTTTAACCATAATTAAAAATTTAAGTTTAGGTATTCTCATTTTGTGAGATCAGTAACGGAAAGTCATATTTAGAGGTATAAGATGCCATTCCTGATTTTTAGACTTTATAAAATTCTATAACATTGATCCAAGATTCTGTAAGTAAAATCGAGTATTAAAGCATTACCTTCATAGAGATTAAAAGATTGATTTTCAACCTTTAAATATCCTTCTTATGAAAACGCATCTCCACCACAACCATGCTAATGATCCTCAACAGAAAAGTGAAGTAAAAGAAATTCATAAAGAAAAAAAACATCACGGTCATGAAGAGATGAAGCAACATGACCATGGGGACCACCATGAACATATGCTTGCTGATTTTAAGAAACGGTTTTGGATTTCTTTAATAATAACTATACCCATTCTAGCACTTTCTGAGATGATCCAAATGTGGTTTAATTACCAGCTGGTTTTTCCTGGATCGTCTTATATTTTGGGAGGCTTGGGTACTTTCATTTTCTTTTATGGGGGATGGCCATTTTTGAAGGGATTTTATGATGAAATCAGGGATAAAGCTCCCGGCATGATGACACTTATAGCAGTGGCCATTACTGTTGCATATACTTATAGTTTTGCGATAACCCTTGGTTTAGAAGGAATGGATTTTTACTGGGAGCTGGCTACCCTGATAGTGATCATGTTGATGGGCCACTGGGTAGAAATGAAATCCGTAATGGGAGCTTCCAGGGCATTGGAAAAATTAGTAGAATTGATGCCGGACACTGCTCACAAACTCAATGAAGGTGGCGATATAGTAGAAGTCCCTGTCAATGAATTGAAAGGTGGAGACAAGATCCAGGTCAAACCAGGGGAAAAGATTCCGGCTGATGGTCATGTTTTAGATGGCAGGACCTCCATTAATGAATCCATGCTGACCGGAGAGTCAATGCCTGTGGAAAAGAAAAAAGGGGATAAGGTAATAGGAGGGTCAGTTAACGAATCGGGAACTGTAACGGTATCTGTCGAAAAAACAGGGGAGGACAGTTATCTTAACAAAGTAATTACTTTAGTCAAAGAAGCACAGAAGTCCAAGTCAAAAACCCAAAGATTGGCAGATAAAGCGGCATTTGTCCTGACTATAGTAGCTTTAGTAGCAGGCTTTGCTACTTTTTTTGTTTGGTATTATATAGCAGAAAGAGAGCTTGTATTTGCCATAGAGCGGATGGTCACCGTAATGGTGATATCCTGTCCACATGCTTTGGGTCTGGCCATACCATTGGTAGTGGCCATATCTACAGCTATATCGGCCAAAAATGGTCTGCTGATCAGAAACCGCTCTTCCTTCGAACTCGCCCGGAAGGTAGATGTGATACTATTTGATAAAACAGGAACATTGACTACAGGTGTGTTCGGTGTTACACAAGTAGTTTCCATGAATAAAGATTGGGATGAAAAAAAGATATTGACTTGGGCGGCTAGTATGGAAAAAAACTCTGAACACCCTTTGGCAGGAGGTATACTGAAAAAAGCCAAAGAAGAGAATATTGAATTATTAAAAGCCGAAAATTTTGAGAATATAACGGGGCAGGGGATCAAAGCCAGCATAGAAGGAAATGAAGTGGTCATGGCGGGGCCTAAATTTCTTGAAAAAAACAAAATTCATGTTGAAACCAAATATGATGGAGTAGAGACTGTAATTTATCTTGTGGTGGATGGGGAAGTAAAAGGCTATTTGGCTATGGCAGATGTAGTCAGGGCCGAATCCAAAGAAGCTGTAAAAACACTCCATGAAAATAATATTGAAGTTTTCATGGTAACCGGTGATAATGAGAGAGTGGCAAAAGCTGTCAGTGATGAATTGGGCATCGAAGGATATTTTGCCAATGTCCTACCTGAAGAAAAACAGGATAAAATCAGAGAACTTCAGAAGAAAGGAAAAATAGTAGCCATGACCGGTGATGGCGTGAATGATGCCCCTGCATTGGCACAGGCAGATGTTGGGATTGCGGTGGGATCAGGAACTGATGTAGCCGCCGAAACTGCGGACATTATCTTAGTAAATTCAAACCCCAAGGATATTGTTAACTTAATTTTGTTTGGCAAAGCCACCTATAGGAAAATGGTGCAGAATCTTATATGGGCTACGGGATATAATGTCATTGCCATTCCTTTGGCAGCAGGGGTTTTGTATAATCAGGGTATAGTAATCAATCCTGCCATAGGGGCCGTCATTATGAGCTTGAGTACTATTATTGTTGCCGTAAATGCTCAATTGCTAAAAATCTCTGTTAAGAAAATTTGAAATTTATCTTGTATAGAGGGTAGTTAAAAGCTTTCAAACTTGCTTTAAAATTATTTTTCTAACAAAACCTGTCGAGATCGGCAGGTTTTGTTCATTTCTTCAACACCGGCTATCCTTATATATTTATTTATTTAAGTTCATCACTTTTTCATATTTGATATTATTAGCAATGAAAAACAAAATTATTTGTGAATGCTGTTCCTCATATAATTATATAAATAGCCCTTCAATAGGGAATCAAGGTATCAAAACATCTTTTTTGTTTAAACATTGAAATATAAATATTAGAAGTTTAAAAATAATAAAATCAATTGTGTATTACTTATTGGGTAATAATCAGTACATTTATTATTAATAATCATATATATATTCTCAATCGAATCCCTCACTAAGAACTGGTACCCAAAACATACCTTAAATAAAAGATTGGTGTGAAATACCAAGGAAACTTAGCTTTAAGAAAAGGCGAATAGATTCCATGTAAGCTTTCTATTGACAATAAATGAAATGAATAATTTTTCCTGTATTTAAAATTTTAAATTAAAATCAAAGACCATGTTTCATCACGTCAAAGAATTACAGTTCAACGCAAGGGTATCTAAACCAGATGTTCGCTTTGCAAAATTACTTCTAGAGCAGTTTGGGGGACCTAACGGGGAGCTAAAAGCAGCCATGCAATATTTCGTTCAGGCTTTTGGTTGCAGAAAAGCATACCCCGCGGAATATGATATGCTTATGGATATTGCAACAGAAGAATTCAGCCATCTCGAAATAGTAGGAGCTACTATTCAAATGCTGTTAACTGGGGTAAACGGTGAATTAAAAAATGCCGCCGATGAATCCGATTTAACAAAAATGCTAGACGGAACCACGGCAAAAGAAAGTTATATTCACGATGCCATGATGAATCCACAGTTCTTTCTGGTAAGTGGTGGCACGCCGACCCTTACAGATAGCGTGGGGAATCCTTGGAATGCATCTTACATAATGGGAATGGGTGATCTAACTGCAGACCTCCGCCTAAATATAGGTGCTGAGACTTCTGCAAAAATGGTGTATGAAAACCTGATGAAATATACAGATGATGTATATGTAAAAGAATCATTGCGATATTTAATGACTAGAGAAGTGGCACACTTTCAAATGTTTCAAGCTGCT
>DATHVH010000372.1:0-5151 GCA_035461405.1 Anditalea sp. | reverse complement strand
GTTATATTTTTAATATTATTTTAATATTTGTATAATATGGATATACGCTCTCATGCCAATAAAATGATAAAAATTAAGGCACTGTCAAAATTGGAATGACCCGTGATTCGGTCTCGGGCCCAATAACCTAAAGGAATAATGGCTACTGGTATCATTGCGTATCACCATACTCCATAATAGTAAATGTTTATTTTTTGTAAAAAGGAATTCTATTTTTTATATTCAATTTAATATTTTCAGTGCTGGCGAAAGATTATATTTTTTTATATTAAAAGGAAAAATTCATAAACCGAAGGTTAATAAAAATTTTAGAAGCACTATCATGTGTTAATGGATACAAATTATAAAATTAGTATAATATCAAAGCGTATATTTAGGCTATTTAATTTAAACTTTTAAATAATATAATTATGGCAGATCTAGATATTAAAAATATCATAATTCAACAAAACGAACATTTTATGGAAACCTACAATAGGGGGGATTATGAAGGGATGAAAGACCTTTATACGGAGGATGGACAGATATTACCTCCCAATGGTAAGGTAATCACAGGTAAAGAAGGTATAAGGGATTTTTGGAAAGGAGCCATGGATATGGGTATTAAATCTGTTAAAATGCATACCGATGAAGTAGAGCTACTTAATGATACGGCTATCGAAGTAAGTGAAGCTACACTTATAGGAGAAGAAAATCATTTAATAGATGAAATCAAATATATAGTAATATGGAAACGCCAAGAAGGCAATTGGAAAATTCATCGGGATATGTTTAACAGTAATAGGACAATACCTCAATAATGAAAGTGACGGACATTTTAGTCCGTCACTTTCATTTGTTTACATAGCTAGATATCCTCCATCGATGGGATAATAGGCTCCCGTGGCAAAAGAAGCCTTATCACTTGCTAACCAAAGGAAGAGTTCAGCTACTTCTTCACTTTCTCCTAATCGACCTATGGGGTGCAAAGAAACCAATTGATCCAATAAACCCTTATCTAATCCTTCCAATAATGGGGTTTTAATAAAAGCAGGGCCTACTGAATTCACCCTAATTCCTTGAGCTGAATATTCTATCGCTGCAGATTTGGTAAGTCCGACTACTCCATGCTTAGCTGCTACATATGCTGCACTGCTAGCAAAACCTACACTTCCTAAAATAGAAGCTACATTTATAATAGATCCCTTTCCATTTTTGAGCATGGCGGGGATTTGATAGCGCATACCATAAAATACCCCTGAAAGATTTATGGCTATCACCTTATTCCAAGCCTCTATTTCATATTCGCCTACAGGGTTTTGGGGTCCGCCGATACCTGCATTATTTACCGCAATATCCAGTTTACCAAATTTTTCAATTGCTTTTTGGACACTATTTTCTGAATCTCCCGCATTAGAGACATCCGCCTTTAAGAAAATAACTTCAGCTCCCAGATTTTTTATGTTTTCTAAAATTATCTTTCCTTTTTCTTCATTTATATCTGTCAGAACCAGCTTAGCTCCCTCCTTAGCGAAGAGCATTGCGGTGCTTTCTCCTATTCCTGACGCAGCCCCGGTTATAAGGGCCACTTTTCCTTTTAAGATCATGATTATTTGGTTTTAGTGTATAACTTATTTTATAAATTTAAATATCTTTTGGATCGTAAAATATGAGATAAGTCATTACTAAATATGACCTAATAATATGTGCAGCTTATATTTGTAGTAATTTACTTTTATAAAAATCATATAGTGTACCTGTTTGATCTTATCCAAAAAAATCTTGATCGGGATAACATATTTTAAATACAAAAGTCTCTTTTGGAAAAATTTTAAAAATCCCATCATAATTGGTTATTGATAATGGGAGTTAGATAAAACCTTTCAGCTTGGCTTTGTTAGGGTTTATAAATATCTTTGGCAAAGTTTTTTTTAATCCAATTGCATTATAAAAGACTATCAAACAAAACCCTATGTAAAATGAGAAAATTTACTTATTTATTAATTTTTGTATTTCTGTGGTCCGCCGTTTCGGTAGCCCAGACGATAAGTTCACCTAACGGTAAACTTACATTGACCTTTGAACTCAATGAAGGCAAACCCTATTATCAGCTAAATTTTGAAAATAGAGAAGTAATTAAGACTAGTAGGTTGGGACTGGAATTAAAGGATCAGCCTTCTTTAATGGAAGATTTTGTTATTCTTGAAACTGAAGAAAATGGTGTAGATGATAGTTGGGAACCGCTATGGGGCCAATATAAAGAGATTAGAAACAACTACAATGAATTGGTGGCCACTTTGGGCCAGGAAACACAGGATGACCGTCAGGTCCGGATTAGATTCCGGCTTTTTAACGATGGTCTTGGTTTTAGGTACGAATTTCCAAAACAGGATGCACTTACTTATTTCATTATTAAAGAAGAGCATACTGAATTTAATTTAGCTGGAGATCATAAGGCATTTTGGCTTCCCGGGGATTATGATACCAATGAATATCCTATCACTACATCCCAGCTTTCTTCAATACCGGATTTAATGGAAAAAGCTACCATAGATGTTCATGCACAGACCCCTATAGAAACTTTAGCTGTTCAGACACCTTTGATGTTAAAAAGCAATGATGGCTTATACATTAATATTCACGAAGCAGCATTGGTAAATTATCCAGCTATGCAGCTGAATCTGGATGCAGCTAATTTTAAATTAAGCTCACATTTGGTGCCGGATGCGGTGGGTAATAAAGGCTACCTACAGACCGATACCCAAAGCCCATGGAGAACTATAATAGTTAGCGACAAGGCCACTGAGATCCTGGCGTCAACTCTTATTCTAAATCTAAACGAGCCAACCGCTTACGAGGACGTTTCGTGGATCAAGCCTATCAAATATATTGGTGTCTGGTGGGAATTATTTTTGCCTGGTAGAAGTACTTGGGCTTATACTGATGCCACTAATATTAAGTTGGATCAAGATTATTCAGATCTAGAACAAAGTCCAAGTCATGGAGCTACAGTTGAAAATGTTAAAATGCATCTTGATTTTGCTGCAGAACATGGCTTCGATGCAGTATTAGTAGAAGGATGGAATGTAGGGTGGGAAGATTGGTTTGGTGAGTGGAAAGAAGATGTCTTTGATTTTGTAACGCCGTACCCCGATTTTGATGTTAAGGAATTACAGCAATATGCCGAATCAAAAGGAGTTAAGCTCATGATGCACCATGAAACTTCTGGATCTGTAACCAATTATGAGCGGAGACTAGACAGAGCTTTTCAGTTTATGACTGACCATGGATATAATTCAGTAAAAACAGGTTACGTAGGCAAGATCATTCCAAGAGGAGAACATCATGATGGACAGTGGATGGTAAATCATTATATACATGTAGCCAGACGTGCTGCTGATTATCAAATAATGATCAACAGTCACGAGGCAGTACGGCCTACGGGACTTCATCGTACATTTCCAAACTGGTTAGCTCAAGAGTCTGCTAGGGGAACAGAGTTTGAAGCAATGGGTGGACTAGCTCCTGATCATACTACTATACTGCCTTTTACTAGATTAATGGGAGGTCCTATGGACTATACACCGGGTATATTCCAAACAGATTTTTCATATTACGATGAGAATAGTACTAATAGGGTGAAAACAACTTTGGTTAAACAGTTAGCCTATTATGTAACGATCTACAGTCCACTTCAAATGGCAGCAGATTTACCTGAAAATTATATGAGATTTCCAGATGCTTTCCAGTTTATCAAAGATGTAGCTATAGATTGGGATGACACATACTATTTAGAAGCCGAACCAGGTGACTATGTTACTACTGCACGGAAAGCTAAAGGTAAAGAAGAATGGTACATAGGAAGTGTGACAGATGAAAATGCCAGAGAGACTAATATTTCATTCAGCTTCTTGCCTGAAGGGAAATCTTATATTGCTACAATATATGCTGACGGTAAAGATGCGAGTTGGGATAAAAACCCCCAAAGCTATAATATCAGACGAGTTTTGGTAAACTCCAAATCTAAACTTAAGCAAAGAATAGCTTCTGGGGGAGGATTAGCTATAAGCATTAAAGAAGGTAGCAAAGAGGAAACCAAAGGACTTAAAAAACTTTAGGTTCAATAGGTGTATAAAAACAGGGTCTGTATAGTTTCTATTCAGACCCTATTTTATATAACTATAATGTTATCAGCACAATCCATACGAATGTAGATTTCTTAAATCGCTCAAAAAAATATATTGTCCAATAGTGCAAATATTCAGTATAATTTAAAATAGAATAGCTGAGTATTGATTTGGCAAAAATTAACCTATAAGGTTAATTAAACGTTTATTTTCAGGGATGTAAGTTTGATGAATTTTTTCTTTTTCATTTCTATAACATGGTCCATCTGCCATTAAATAGACAGAATAATGTAATATTTCACTACAAAAAAAAGTTTTGCATTTCACCAGTCCCATCCTTAAAAATATAATTATTCCAAAGACAGTATAGCGTAGTGACAATTTATTATTTAGACTATTAATTCTTGGATTTAATCTGTTCCTTTTGTCATAAATATATGTTATCATAGTATGGAAAATGAAAATATATTGAAATGTTCTCCACATTTAATTCCCTTAACGAACCATTTTTAATCAATTTTCATTTTAGCATACTCACTCTGTCCTGCTGATTTTTCATATATGGAAAATCAGGGGTTTGAAGGATCATTACATGATTACATTATATGGAAACTCTATTAGATAAAAAATTCAATAATAAATTCACCTCATTTTTTCCCGGAGACCATAGTGGCATCTCTACTCCTCGCCAAACCCCTGGGGTATTATACTGTAAAGTATTACCTACTAAAGTAAAAGCTCCACAGTTAATAGCCTGGTCTGATGACTTAGGAAATGAATTGGGAATAAAAAAACCTACGGATAAGAAAGAAATTGCTATCCTGGCAGGCAACCATTTAAATCATACTATGTATCCATATGCAGCCAATTATGCTGGTCATCAGTTTGGAAATTGGGCAGGACAGCTGGGAGATGGACGTGCTATTACTTTAGGTGAATGGGATGCGCCATCAGGGGTATCATGGGAACTACAGTTAAAAGGAGCTGGATTGACTCCATATTCCAGAGGGGCAGACGGACGGGCAGTATTAAGGTCATCCGTACG
>DATHVH010000371.1:0-4354 GCA_035461405.1 Anditalea sp. | reverse complement strand
CCTTCTTTATTAAATCTATATATTTCGTGCAATGCATGTTTTACACTTTTCCCCTCTCCATCAGTAAAACTATCTTCCCCCCATACTGCTACCCAGTTTTCGTCAGTATCATCACTTTTCAAACTAATCCATGAAAGTAGGCGTGTTGAAAAGTTGGATAAAGAACTCCTATACTCTTTCGCTGATTTTAATAGGTTATCCCTTCCGCTCACTACATCTCCGTTTGCTATTTCGGCTACTACATTTTCCGAAAAATAATCTTTATTTTTTTCAAGATCGTTTTCTTCATAACCCTTCCAAAGATTTAAGACTTTGGCTGAGTAACTATCATCTGCTATCGAAAAACTAGATGAATAATCTGCTACATAAGGCATTACAGGCTTCATAGTAGTTGACTTTGGCTTCTTGGGTGCCTGAGCCATTACAATGGTAGCCCCCATTACAAATACGAGAATAAATGGTGTGAAGACTTTCATAAGGTTTATAGTTATGGTGAAAAATATAACCTAAATTTAAGTATAAGATACTATATATCAACATATTATGATGATAATTTATCTATGGAAATTATATATCCAGTTTGATAATTATATAATAATAAGGGAGCAAGAAGTAAGAATTAATTTCGTCCTCTCCCTCCCCTCTTCATTATTTCAGGTTTTTTAAAACTATATCATATATGTCCAGTTTATTTTATATAGAAAACATTAACTATAAACCGACTTATTATGAAAAATGACAATAAGAATACCCCATCACCACAAGGAAAATCCAATCCATCTGATCCTGCAACTGAGGATAAGGCTGCCATTAAAAAAGGAGGAGACAAAGAGAAACTTGAGAAAGATAAAGAGATAAAAGATAAATATTTGGAAGAGGATGGCTCCATCCCACCACATTTGGAAGAAGGATCTAATCGAAATCCTGATAAAACGAAAACAAGTGAACCAAAATATGGCGGCACTAAAAGCAAATAATATTTTGACCTGGTTCCGACCAGGTTTTTTTGCTTTACTCGGGACCAATTATAAACCTAATCTTATATGAAAACTCCTAAAATATATCTTTATCTAGTCTTATGGCTCTTTTTAATACATGGAGCTACTGCACAAGACCTAATTATTAAGCAAAGTGACAATAATCAGAAAGTAACTATAGACAAATTAAAATCTGAGATGAAATCCAGAGGTTTAAATGTCGTTCAGCATGTGAAGCATTCTGAAGCGGCAAAGAAAGTAAATCTCGATTTATCCCCTGCCGATGTTATCATATTCGGAAATCCAGAAGTAGGCACCAAACTCATGCAAGCAGATCCTAAAGTAGCAATCGAGCTACCGCTTAAGATTTTAATTTGGGAAGAAAAAGGAGTTACCAATGTTGCCTTCCATGATCCAAACCGACTATTACAATCTTATCAGCTAGAAAATCAAAAAGAAATACTTGGTAATATGCGGCAGATGTTGGATGCTATTACCAACGAGGCGATACGTTGATCGACTTTTAAATAGCATTTCTTTAAATTTGAAGCTATTTAATAATTAGCTTTTTCAGGGAATTTCTGCTAATTTTAAGGATTGAATTGTACTTTCAAGTCTGTTCACCTCTTAAAAATCCAGTCATCGACACTCCGATCTCCACATGTTTTGCATTTTGGGTGGAATGTATTTGCAAATAAATAAAAAATAATACCTATGGACATCTCAGAAGTTTCCTCTGATAAGCTCGATCAAGTTAAAGAAAAAATGAAAGGTTTGCTGTATCTCCCAAAAAACAGTCAGATCACCATTCCAACTGATTCTGCTCAGGTAGAATTTCAGACCAAATATTATGATACCGAAGAGGTTTCTGATGATACCCTGAATTTCAAATTTTTGATGCCTGCTATTGAGGTCGCTAAATTTGAAGACCTTGACTTTATTTTAGGTTTTGATGTGTCTATGCAACGAATCATATTAGCCTACAAAAATGTGGAGGATAAGTTTCAAGCTTTCAACGCACATCAACAGGCCGCTATCATCTGTGATCATATTGTGCTGAGCGTTACCCGGGATAAACCTTACGGCGAATCAGGTCTACTTCTAATTAAGTCTATGATACTTTCCGATCAATTGGACAGTATTGCTACAAAAAATGGAGTACCTATAAAAATATCTCATTCAGGCGTAGATGCTTTAAAGGAAACCATAGATGCCAATATGGATGGCAATGAAAAAGTTATGGCCTTTGATGATCGTAACACAGTCATCTTAGACCAAGATTTGGAAAAAAACCCAGATGTAATTCTTGGATTTTTTCAATCATTTTTCATATCACTTTTAGCAAAGAATCAGACTATTCTGGATAAGCATATAGATTTACAGACTAGGCATAGATTGTATTTGGAAAAAACATTCAACATTACAAGAGACACCAGTATCAAAAAGCTTTTTGATAAATTCAGAACTAAGCCACCTGAGGATGATCTGGCGGATGAACTCATCCTGATTACAGATTATAAAAAGCTGACTTTTCAAAATAAACTTACCGGAAGAAAAGGTAAACTGGATTTTGCGCAGATGGATATGGTCCAATTGGAATATTCCAGTGGATTAAAAATTACTGTTGAGTCATTTGAAGCTGAAAATAGACTTGCTATTCACTTGAGTAAGTATACCAACTTTACTTTTAAACCTAAATTTGCTGAAACAAGAAAAGCATTACACGACAGTCTTCTGAAAACAGTAGTTACTTTAGGTAAGGTTTAGTGCAGTATTAGAGGACGGACGTCCGAAGTCGGATGTTAGCGGTAATAAAAAAAGATAAAAATGTAGCTCACGGTATATAACTGTGGGCTATTTTTAGTTAAAAGTTATAAATAAGGTATTAATGGATCAGGAATTTTTTGAGCCTGATCAGTCATTGACCTATAACAGTATGAATTGTTGAATTTAGCTCTACTAATAATCAATTCGCTTTAATTTGAACCTTCAGCACCGGAAGCAAGGGCTATGCACTGGCTATCCATCAATTAACATTAAATATTGAGAATTGAAATTTTGCCTCTACCAGTCAACCCGCAAAAAAGACGTTTATCCCTAAAATAAAAACTGATTGGAAATTTATCCTTATTTTAGTCCACTAAGACTTTAAAAATTCATTTATAATATTTCTAACTATGCGTAAAAATACTGTATTGTTTCTTTTCTTATTGGTGTTTGGTCTAACAGCCACAGCTCAGGAAAAGAATGAGGTAATTGAAAACATCATAAAAGAAGCTAGGGAAAATTCCCAGCTGAAAAAATTAGCTTATGAGATGACGGATCTTATAGGGCCAAGATTGGTAGGTACACCACAGATGCAGAAGGCTCATGATTGGGCAGTACAAAAGTATGACGGCTGGGGAATTTCCGCCGAAAATGAACAGTGGGGAGTATGGAGAGGATGGGAAAGAGGAATCACTCATATCGACCTAGTTTCTCCCAGAGTAGTATCTCTAGAAGGCATGCAACTGGCCTGGAGTCCAGGTATGAAAAAAGCTGTGACTGCTGAAGTAATTCTTATCCCAGACTTAGCTGATTCTGTAGCGTTTAGAAACTGGCTTCCCAATGCTAAAGGCAAATTTGTAATGATCTCTATGATGCAGCCCACAGGCCGGCCAGATTATAACTGGAAGGAGTTTGCTACGGAAGAGTCTTTTGAAAAAATGAAAAAGGAAAGGACTGAACAGACAGAAGCTTGGGCCAAAAGAATGCAGAAAACAGGTTATAACCAAAGGACTATAGCTACAGCACTGGAAGATGCCGGAGCTGCAGGTGTTATAGCCTCCTATTGGTCGGCAGGATTTGGTGTAAATAAAATCTTTGGAGCAAATACTAAAAAAATCCCGACTTTGGATATTGCATTAGAGGATTATGGTATGCTATACAGAATGGTGGAGAATGGAGCAAAACCACAAATCAGAGTATTGGCAGAATCTAAAGAATTAGGGGAGCAACCTACTTTTAATACTATAGCTACTATTCCTGGAACAGAGAAACCGGAGGAATATATTATACTTTCTGCACACTTTGACTCCTGGGATGGAGGCACTGGTGCTACTGATAATGCCACCGGCACTCTGGTGATGATGGAAGCCATGAGAATATTGAAAAAAATGTATCCCAATCCAAAAAGAACTATCATAGCCGGACACTGGGGCAGTGAAGAGCAGGGCCTTAACGGTTCCCGGTCATATGTAGAAGATCATCCTGAGATAGTTGAAAATATTCAAGCTGTTTTTAATCAGGATAACGGTACAGGTCGTGTGGTCAATATTACAGGACAAGGATTTTTGCATGCCTATGAATATATACCTAGATGGCTTTCGGCTGTACCT
>DATHVH010000370.1:0-3840 GCA_035461405.1 Anditalea sp. | reverse complement strand
AGCTATACTGCATGATAATCGCAAATTCATAAGAAATAGGTTTAAAGAGGTTTATTATCAGCTCCCAAGATAAATTATTTGTACTAAAATCCGCCCATCATTATTAAAAAAATATTGAAATAAATGGATTTAGCTAGGGGTGATATATCCAATTGTGTAAACAAACTTCATTAATAAATTAATTTACAATTTAATCTGGAATTATAAAATTATATTCGATCGAGTTTTTCTCTGGTCATTTCGCCTGCCTGATCTCCTGTATTAACAGTGGTTGCAGGTTCAAATAATATAACAGACACTTCTTCTTGTGCTACGGGTCTATGTTCTATTCCTTTAGGCACGATAAGGAACTCGTTTTGCCGGAGGACTACCTTTCTGTCGCGAAATTCAATTGTCAACTCACCCTTTAATACCAAAAATAGCTCATCCTCTTCAGCATGGGAATGCCATACAAACTCACCTTTAAGTTTGGCTAATTTAACATGTTGCCCATTGAGCTCCCCTATGATTCGTGGATTCCAGTGGTCAGTAAAGAGTGAGAGCTTCTCATTTAAATTTACTTTTTCCATAGAGGCAAGATAATTATTATTTTTGGCTCGTACTCAATGCCTTCCTACTATTAAGCCAGTTATTAGAAATAAACATCGCTCTAGGGATTACTTAATGTCATTTATAGATTCAATAAAATAGAGAGGGGGGTAACCCCCTCTCTAATGTTTAAGCAAGAACAGGTGTTTTTCTTTCCGGTTTATTTTGAATGACCCGCTGTATTTGGAGATGCCATTCTTCCAATAGGGGCTTTTCATTTTGTAAATCAGAAAATATGTCACTGTCATAAAAGCATAAGTTGTAGTGTTGCTGGTATGAACCCGTTATGTTTAGGTCCAGGTTATCGATCACTTTATAGCTTTCTTTCCCACTTCCTACTATGTGATGTTTTTCATGAATGCTCGCAACGTCCATTTCATTTAGGTCAATATATACTTCCTTTGGGTTGGCCCCATTATTTATATAGATCAGTTTATGGGCTACTGTATCCAATGCAAGAGCGTATCTATTTCTCCACGTTTCCATTTTTTGAATATTTAAGCCATTATTCACTGCAGCATTTTGCAACTGTACCAATAGCGCTTTCTGTATTTTATTGTTTTTTCTGACATTAAGCACTATAGGAGTAATAAAGGCAAGCAATAGCACCATGGATATTGCCAAGCCTATGAAATTTATTTCGATCATAAGTTTAAGGTAGATGTATAGGTTTTCCCTCAGAGATGAAAATCAAAAGGGGAAAAGCTAAGGTTTTGAATTATTTATTTTGGCTACTAAATAGCTGGAAATAAAAATGGCTCTACCAGAAATAAGCAAATGGAAATATAATATCAGATTTGGTAAAGCTAAGATTTACCAAATGGGCCAGCACCCACTGAATTCTAATTAGTCCCCCGTGAAATAAATCCAGAGAAAAATGGGACAAGGTGTAGAATAGTGTACTACCCAAGTCTACACGTTTAGAAAAACTATCTTCTAATTCATTTAATACCAGATCATGATTTAGGCTGTCAAAATCACCATAAACCTGATCGATAGAAACTTCTTTAGTCGAAATATCACCATACTCACCAAAATATATGGCAGGCAAACCTATCTGAAGGAAAACCATCAGTAGGACTAAACCCTTCGATATATTCAGTGAATTGATCATTTTGTAAATATCTATAAAAAGTGATCCAATTTTTTAGAACGAGCTATATTATTCTTTTCTATGAAATTGGGGAATATATTTTAAAATAAACTATTATTTATTGCTGGGGTAATATTTAACCTATTTTCAATAATGATTTAAATTTTTATAATATTACTGTATTGTTTTTAACTGCAATTTATTATTTTAACATAAATTTTATAAATTATGGTTAAAAATTAAACCAAATTTATAGATTCTTCAATAATTTAATAATTGGTTTTAATCATTAATAATATGACAAATCTTCACTACAATGATGATCACCTTATAAGCAGGGTTGTAGAGGGGCATGAAGATGCCTTTGTTGCTCTATATGATAAGTATTGGAAGAAGCTATATAATTATGGGTATTCTAAACTAGGAAAGCGGGAAATAGTGGAAGGCTTTGTTCAAGAGATATTTATTGATCTATGGATGAAACGGTCAACAATAGATATTCATACTTCTGTGTCATCCTATTTGTTTACTGCTTTAAAATATAAAGTGTTGAACTACCATAAAGCTTATAATATAAGAGAAAAATTTATGGTGACAGAAAAATCGAAAGGGGAAACCAAAATCTCCCAAGTGGAAGAAGAAGTGTTGTTTAAAGACTTAAAATCCCACATCCATCAAGTAATAGTAGATTTTCCTTCTCAAAGGAAAAAAGCCTACGAATTAAGGTTTAATGACGAACTGAGTTATATAGAAATTGCAGATACCATGTCTATTTCTGTAAGCACAGTAGAAAAGCATATAATCAAATCACTAAAAATAATCCGTGATAGATTGAAAATTTATGGCCTTGGATCTACTACAATGATGCTTATTGAAATTAATTTATAATTTTTTTAAAAAACGATGGAGGAAATCTCATTCTAAATTGACTTAATATATAGAAGGCAAAAAGTAATGAATCACAAGAATCAAAAATATGATCCCATAAATGTTATTCCACAGAAGGAGAATGGTTTTGTATATCTTGATTTTTTGGATTCGAAAAATGGGATAATTGATTCATTGCCAGAGGAAGAAATTCAGACCATTAAACAAAAATTGTTAAATCAGATAAAATCTGAAATTTCTAGCAGAACAATAAATGAGAGGATTAAATGGGAATATGTGATCCACTATAGTTTTGCAGCAATGGTTATTATGTTTTTGCTGCTAAATTTTATAGCGAGTAATTATTTCCAGTCTGAAATGATTAAAATAGAAACAGCATCTAATGAAATAAAAGAAATACTCCTGCCTGATGGCAGCCTTGTGATCTTAAATGAAGAGAGTTCAGTGGAATACCCGATTTCATGGAATGGATACTTTAATAGGAAAATAGATTTGATAGGAGAAGCTTTTTTTAATATTGCAAAGCATCCATCAGGGCAGGAGTTTTATATCAATGAAGGAAAACCTTTTTCAATAGTAGTAAAGGGGACCAGTTTTAATTTTACCAGCAAGAAATATGAACATAAGGTCGCTTTGGAGTCTGGAGTGGTAGGAGTGAAAATTAGCGGCAAAAATCAGAATCGATTGTTGAAGCCTGGTCAAGTTGCAAAATACACAGAAGGAAACCAAGAGATGGAAATTAGGAAAAGCGATTTAGTCACTGGGTATTCGGCATGGAAAAAAGGAAAACTTCAGCTAGACAATCATCACTTATCTAGTGTATTAACTATTATTACTGATATATATAATCTTCGTCCTAGTGATGTACCCTTTCCAGCCTCCTCAGTTATATCTGGAAATATACCCCTAGCTGAAGATGTAGATGAAGTCATAGCTAATATTTCAGATGCATATGAAATCCCTTTATTAATTTTAAATGAAAGTATCCAAGTAGCTAGTCCGGAATAGCTGCTTTACTATAAGAATACCTTCCCCAAAGTAATCTTCAAATACACCTATTTTAAATAGGGACACAAGGTCCCCTGATAAAATATTGCCCTATTTTTCCGGAATGCCACCATTTGGTAGCATTAGGGAAAGTTTGTTTAGAATCCGAATGATTGATGATCGACCCAAAGTAAAAACGATACCATTCAACCACTAAACAAATACTGTATGAAGAGAATTTTTACTAGTAGTCTTTTGGTAGCGCTGATTTATGGAGTTTCCCC
>DATHVH010000369.1:0-5957 GCA_035461405.1 Anditalea sp. | reverse complement strand
CATTTTGAGAATAATAGACCCATGATATTTGTCGATATCGATGATGATTTAAGCACAGTGAATTCTTCTTCCGCTACCCTTCAGTTTGCTAATGAAAATAACGCCTCATCTGAATGCACCGAGGTCATTTTCGCAGGATTGTACTGGTCTGGAAGATCTCATAATAATATGACTTATTCAGTAGGTCAAAATAAGAGATTGGATAAGCGCGAAATAAAACTAAAAGGTCCTAGCGAAAGAAACTATACCACACTGAGAGCCAATGACCAGAATATCTATTTCCCCAGAAGTATGCAGGAGGACTTGGGAATGTTTGTGGGTTTTGTGGATGTTACAGATTATGTTAAAAGAAACGGGGAAGGAGAGTACACGGTAGCCGATCTTGCTACCATTGAAGGAACAAATTATTTCTACGGAGGATGGGGGATGGTAGTAGTCTATGAAAACTTTATGATGAACCAGCGGGATATTACAGTTTTTGATGGTTATGCCCTAATGAACTATAGGACAAATTCAGTATATGATTTGCCTATCTCAGGATTCTCTGCCGTATCAGATGGCCCCGTAAATGTGAAAATGGGTATTATGGCAGGAGAGGGTGACCGGCCTGTCTCTGGTGATTATCTAGAAATAGAAAAAGGAATAAATTCAGGAGACTTCGTTAGATTATCTCATGGAATGAACGATCCCAATAATTTTTTTAATGCCTCAATTTTTACGGGAAACAATCCTAGAAATCCATCAATTGTAAATAATTCAGGAACAGATCTGGCCGTGTTTTACCTGCCCAATGATAATAATAGAATAATAGGAAATAATCAGACATCAACTAAGTTTAGGTATGGTACTGACTATGACAATTATGTCATATACAATATGGTCTTTGCTATAGATGCCAACGAACTGGAGTTGGAGCCTGTAAATAAATTAGTGTCTATAAACAGTATAGATTCAGATGATGAAATGCCAACGGTAACACCAGGGGATGAATTACAGTTTATGTTGACTATAAGCAATCTCGGTGAAGTAGATGTAGAGGAAGGGAAGGTAGTCATCCCACTACCAATTGGTCTTTCCTATTTAGCAGGCTCAGAAGAAAGACAATATAATTTTAATGGTTCCGGTTTCTCAGATGCTTATGTTGATCCTGATATAGGGGAATACGGCTCTCTGATAATTAAGTTTGGAACCTTGCCTCAATCTGATGAAACCGAATTTCAGATCACTATAAAGTATACTTTAAAAGTTGAAGAAAATTGTGAGTCCCTCAGAGCTTATACATGTAGATCTTCCTTTGATATTTCCGGAGAAGTAAGTGGCGTGAATGTTCTTACCCAAATTCCTTTCGATAGAATAAGTCTTATCACCGATTTTGAAGAGACTGGGTCTTGCCAAGATAAGCCTGTGACATTGCCAATACAATTTAGAATCGATGCCCAAGAGTTTCTTGGCGAAAACTGCGGTGGAGATATTGATATAGCACTGGATTATTGTATGTCGGATTTTGAAGTAGTGGATTATGAAGAAGTAGCTGAGCATTTTTCAGCAGGGGTGAGGTTTTTTAATGAGTTTCCCATTAGTACTCAATCTATAGAATATACTATGGCTAACCCGTTCCCTTTATTAGAAGGCACTCAAACATATTATGCAGTATTGGATGAAGCGGAGAGTTGCTATTCGGAAGTGAAAATTACAGGATTAAAATTAATGATAAACGCCGAAGTAGTATCAGACTATGACGGTTTTGGGGTGTCATGTTTCGGGAGTTCTGATGCCGAGGTAAATGTAATAGTAAGTGCTGGGACCGGACCTTATACCTATCTGTGGAATGATCCAAATCAAACTACTACTTCAATGGCATCTGGCCTTGCTGCTGGAGAATATATGGTAACGGTGACAGATGCCAATGGTTGTGAAATGACTGTTCCTGTCACCGTTACGAGTCCTGAAGCATGGGATATAACTTTTGAGGCTTCTTCAGCACAGGTAATAGGAGACACATTTATAAGTGAGTCAGAGATTTATTTTCATATCAAGGATTTAATAGATGTCATAGCTTTTGAATGGGATTTTGGTGATGGGAATAGCAGCTTTGAAGAAAATCCAAGACATGTATATGAAGAAACCGGTGCCTATGAAGTGGTTTTGAATGTCATGAATATAAATGGGTGTCCATCTACTTTCTTGAAGTTGATCAATATAGTAAATGAGCCGGTAGTAGAAGAAGCAGACCACTTCTTTATCATGCCGGAAGCCTTTACACCTAACGGTGATAGGATCAATGACCATTTCTATCCAAAATTCAACCGCATATCAGCGCTCGAATTTTTAGTGTTTAATAAGTGGGGAGAAACTATATATTCCTCTAATGAACTTCAAGGTAAAGGCTGGGATGGATCTGTAAAAGGGAAAGAGGCACCTTCCGGAAATTATGTATATAAAGTTTTTTACACCACAGACAATGGTGAAAGATTAAATAAAAGTGGTGTTTTTCTCTTGATTAGATAAGTTATGGCGCTAATAAGAAAAATTGGCTTTTCAGCCATATTATGCTTTTGGATGACAAGGCTATTTGCCCAAGATCTGCAGTATTCCCAATTTTATGCTGCGCCACTTTATCTTAATCCTGCTATGACGGGCGCCACCGAGTTGACCAGGGTAGGTTTCAATTATAGGAAACAGTGGCCGGGGCTAAATTTTGATTTCACGGGCTATTCTGCATATATAGATCATTACAGTTATGACAGGAAAAGTGGTTTTGGCCTGGCTGTAAATTCTTTTCAGGAATCTAATATGAACATTAAATTTTCTGACATCTCCCTGCTGTATTCTTACAATCTTCACCTCAGTAATTCAAGTAATATTCGTTTTGGCGCTCAGACTGCTATTGTCCAGAGGGATGCTCTTTTAAGCAGTCTATTGATGGGCGATCAGGTGGATGTGTTTTCTAGCACGGTTTCTCCCTCTAGTATAGACAATCTGCCGGATATGGATCCTTTCAGGTATGTTGACTTTTCAATTGGAATGCTCTATCAACATAAAAGTTTTTGGTTCGGTACTAGTGCCCATCATCTGAACCGTCCGAACATGAGCTTTTACAGAGGAAGCGGCGCGGATAATCTGCCGATAAAATATAACGTACATGCCGGAGTCCAGATTGAAATGAGCCCTGGCCGATCTCCATTCGCTGCCCAAGGGCAAAATTATTTTAACCTAGTTGCAAATTATAAAAATCAGGGGCCTTTTCAGCAGCTTGACCTGAGCGGCCAGGTTCTCTATCAGTCCATGCTCATGGGTGTAGGCTACAGAGGAATTCCAGGGACCAAAGAACTGCCGAATAGGGATTCTGTCGTCCTGCTATTGGGAGTGAATCTGGAAGGAGGGATGATTTTCGGATATAGTTTTGACTATATGGTTTCTCGCCTAGGAATGGTCACCCATGGTGCGCATGAGGTTTCTCTGCGCTACCAGTTTTTAGCTGGCGATCCAAAGACTAGGAACAGAAAAAGCAGGGCATTGAAATGCTTTCAATATTTGATGTAAACTTTTAAACTTTGCACATAATATTGCAGAACTCTGGCACTTGATCTATTGCCAGTGGAGTCAATCTTCCTCTAAGGCCTATTTTATAAAATTTGTATCCGAACTTTTCTAAAAAGGATAAAATATCAGCAGAGGAGTAGCCTGCTGTAAAGAAGGCTTTTTCGTTAAATTCGAGAAATAGGATTGGACGGTGTTTTGCGATCGTAGATTTTCCTCCATTAAGAACCATCAGTTCAGCTCCTTCAACATCAATTTTGATCAGATCTATTTTATTTAAACCCAACCTTTCCACTTCAAGATCCAATGTGGTGAGCTCAATTTCTTCCAATACTTTACTACCGCGGTTAGGGTCAGGGAAAAGCGTATTTACGCCTTCATTGTGATTGTCATGACTGTAAAGTTTAAGCCTTCTCAGCTGATCAGAAAGTCCAATTTGATGGGGGGTAATTCGCAATCCCGGATTAAGCTGGACATTTTCTTTTAGCTGAGCATACATGCTGGTCAATGGCTCATAAGCATGTACCTGCCCAGAACTGCCAGCTTTTCTGGCAGCCCACAGAGCATATTCTCCCTGGTTGGCTCCGATATCGATGATGGTGTCCCCGGCATTGATAAGTTTTTCAAGAGAAAAAATGGGAGCCCAATCATGGGCACCTCGCCAAAAAATGGAGTTACCCATTTGCTTGGATATGTCAACTTTGAATTTAATCCCTCTAAATGAGAAGATTCTCCATTCTGATTTGTCGAATTGCTTTTTAAAAATTTTCCTTAACCCATGCACCAAAAAGTAGCCTCCTGGTAGGATGTAGAGTTTTCTGGAGAAATTAGCCGCTATTTTTTCCATGATTTTATTGAATTACTTAAGGAGCTTTTAAATTTAGTGGTTTTAATATAATTGGAGAGGAAGAGCGGTCACTAATCCATTGCTAATTTATTACCTAATACAGCTAATATTTTTTCTCTTCTGTTTTCCAAAGGAAACAATTCACGAATATGTTCGCGGGCAGCTATACCTTTATTGATATTATTATCCGCTTTTAAAGCTTGATGTATAGTATCAACCAATAATTTATCATCTCGCTTATCCAAAATATAGCCATAATCACCTATTATATAAGGAAGGAAATTGACTTTTGATACTATGGGGATACATTCACATAGCATCGCTTCACATAAAGCACAGCCGAATCCTTCGAAAATTGACATCTGGAAATAAAACTGTGATTTACTGTATAAGTTCCTTAATTCTAAAGCATTCAGTTTTCCGAGGAAATGTACATTATCAGGAATAGCTTTCAAGTGACCTGGTTGTTGAAGTCCTGCGAAGTAAAAGGAACATTCTGGAAACCTGCTTGCTATCTGGAGTATAATGTCACCGCCTTTGAGTATAAACTGGCTTGTAGAAAGAACTGCCAGAAAGCTGTTTGGTTCTTTTTTGATATTTGCATCTTTCTGCCAAAATTCGGTGTCAAATCCATTAGGAATACAAGAATATTGGGTTTTCACTTCGGGGAAAAAATACTTAAATCCTTGCTTAAAGGGAGGGGTGCTTCGATAATAATCGTTTTGGTGCATGACTAGGGATTCGCTTACAGGTAACAGGCTACTGGCATATTGGTAACTTTCTCCGCAAATCCATTTTAACAAAGCAATTCTAAGACTGCCGTAATGCAGTTCTGGAATAGAGGCACAATCTGTGCCGTGGAGGATGATATAGGTAGGTTTGGCAATCAGTCTTCCCAGTATACTGGGCCAGAAGGCCCAGTAGCCACCAAAGGACACCACGATGAGTTCCACCGAAAGAAGAGCTTTTCCTACAGCCCAAAACTGCAGAAAAAAGTACCACGGAGCAAGTGCCTTCCTGCTCCAATTATAATTATTCACGACTACCTCATACCTTGAAGCTAAAATTTGAATGTCATTCTCTACAAAAGACTGAAAAGAAGGGCAGACAAACAGTACTTTTGGTTTATCCATTTTTCTTCGGTAAGTCAAAAGCTTTATTATTGCTTATAAAAAGGATGATGACGATGCATAATAACAATACTATTATGTATTGGAATATGACCGTTGGCAGGGCTATCATGGAATATACCTCCGGTTCAAATGTCACCTCTAACTCATAATTGCCTACCGGAAGAGATATGCCTCTGAGTAAATAATTGGTTCTAATGATTTCTAATTCCTCCCCATTGATGCGGGCTTTCCATCCATCCGGATAATATATTTCTGATAGCACAGCCAGTCCGGCTGAGACCGTATTGACCTGATATCTGAGCTGATTAGGCGCATATGATATTAAACTGATCTCACCGTTTCCTGTTGTTATATTTCCAAAAGACTGGTTTACTGTAGCTTGCTGCCTGGTGTTTATCCCCGATAGACTTGATATTTCTTCATCGTTGGTATCCACG
>DATHVH010000368.1:0-6827 GCA_035461405.1 Anditalea sp. | reverse complement strand
ATTACAAAGAAGTGCTGGAGCGGCAGCTCTGAATGCAAAAATCGGATCCTGAACCACTTTGCCGTTTTCTCTAATGGCCTTAAAAAAATTTGCAAAATGATCATAGTGAGCTCCTTTATATCCCCTTTCTGCCGCATAAATAGTCTCAGTAGGAGGCAGAATTTTCTTCCTGGTCTCATTGCCGCTTAGTCTTGCCTGTTCTTCCAGAAATGGATCATCAGAAGGACCTTGTCTGTTGGTTTTTACCACTACTTCCTCCCATTTCACATCCATAGAACCTTTACTGCCCACTATCTTAAGGTAAGTGGTTCCGCTGGTACCATCCACAAAATTACACCGAAGTGAAAGATTAAATCCTGGATGTTCTGGAGTTTTAGGATATTCAAACATCCCAAGAAGAACATCCGGCACCTCTCTCCCATCCTCCCAATACCTGAGTCCGCCCATAGAAGAAACCTTTTGAGGTCCTTTAGAATTGGTGATAAAGTGCAAACTTGAAAATAGATGAACAAACAAATCCCCTGACATACCTGTGCCATAGTCAAGATAATTTCTCCATCTGAAAAATCTCAATGGATCAAATGGTCTATCCTTGGTATTGGAAATATAAGTTTTCCAATCCACGGTTTCTATTGTTCCATCTTCTGGCAATTTGTATTGCCATGCTCCTTCGGGTGAATGCCTCGCCCAAAATCCTTCCGCATAATTAATATCTCCTATCACTCCTTCGGCTAAAAGCTCTTTTGCTTTTTCATTGCCCAGAGAGGAAATACCTTGGCTTCCCACCATATATATTTTTCCGGATTTTTTCCATGCATTTATTACTTCCTGGCCTTCCTTTACCGAATGGACCATAGGTTTTTCGCAGTAAACATGTTTACCTGCATTAAGTGCGTCTATACTTATCTGCTTATGCCAATGATCAGAAGTGGCTATTATCACCAAATCTATATCATCCTTTTTAAGAATTTCTTTATAATCCTTGGTAAGAAATAAATGGTCTCCCCATTCAGATTTAGCCCTTTTAAGTCTCCCATCATATAGGTCACATACAGCCACCAGTTCTATATTACCATGCATTAAAGCGGTATTAGTATCCTCGCGGCCCATAATCCCAGCTCCTATCAGAGCCATTTTCAGGGGTTGATTATTTTCATTTGACTTTATTGAGATTCTTTGTAATGAAAATGGTAAACTTCTATCTTTAGCTAATGCTAAAGGACTCAGGCTAGCCGCCACGCCCGTCAGACCTAGTTTTTTCAGGAAAATACGCCTGTTATTCTTCATGATTATTATGGGTATACTTGATAGAATTTTTTAATTTCTGGAAAAAGATAAGTAATTTTTTAATAAAAGTTATTATTAATCTCGTTTTCTCCGTTAAGGAAGTTTATTATTTTACATAGTCGGAATATAACCATTAATATTTGACGATATACGATTGACTGTATTGAAAAAAGGTAATTAGAATGCCATTATTATTTAGTGAATGATACAGGGTATATCCAGCAACTATTTAAGTTTTTATGGTTATTTGTGTTAAAGCTGGATAGATGAAATTTATATTTTGTAGTAGGTTTATCATATGTAAATTGAGTTATAAAAATAAAATTAAATCCAACCTATAGGGGTAATGAAATTATGTATTTCGCTATTTATTACATATTTTAAAGATCTCATCTCGTTTTATCACTGATAGATGGAATAAGCTTTTATAACTTTTTACATCAATGTCCATTAATAATGCAGATTCAAAACAATTTTATTAAGCTTACCCCAAATGAATTTACCCAATGGCTTTCTGAACAAAGCATAGCCAGAACCCTGCTTAGCATTCAGCAGCACCATACCTGGAATCCACGTTATCTCCACTTTACCGGGGACAACCATTTTGATATTCAACTGGCAATGAGAAATTACCATATCGGTGTTAATGGTTGGGCAGATATTGGTCAACATTTCACCATATTCCCAGATGGGATGATCCTTACGGGCAGGTCTTTAGAACGAGTTCCGGCCTGCATCTTTGGACATAATGCCAACTCATTGTGTATCGAGCACCTCGGGAATTTTGATATTGGAGGTGATGTCATGGCCGCAGCTCAAAGAGATGCTTCCATCCATGTGACGGCCCGTCTCTGCACTAAATTCAATTTACCGGTAAACCCATTCAGTATAGTCTATCACCACTGGTTTAATCTAGCGAATGGGAGCAGAAATAACGGAAACGGAAACAACAAAACCTGCCCAGGAACGAGTTTTTTTGGAGGAAACAAGGTAGAAGACTGTATCAATAATTTTCTGCCCCTTATCCAAAATGAAATAGACACACCTACGATTACCAACAGAAACCCCTCTCATCTTCTGAAAAATGTAATGGTTATCGCCAGCAGGCTCAATATCAGAATGGGGCCAGGTAGCAGATTCCCTATAGCAGCAGAGCGTGAAGCTGCATCAGCCGGAGCTGTTTTGAGGGTGTATAGAGAAAGAGACGGTTGGTACAAAATATCCAACAGTCAGGAGAATTGGGTAGCATCCCGTTTTACACGCGAAGCTCGTAGGGCCACAGTAAATGCCAGTACCCTGAATGTAAGAATTGGTCCCGGGGCTAATTTCCCCCGGGTAGATTCCTTAGTTCAAGGTGAAGAAATTTTTATCGTAGAAACGATTAATGATTGGTCAAAAATAGCCATTGAAGAAAAATGGGTCAGCACTAGATTTTTGACTCTTGCTTAGATATCTTTATGAAATTAACATAACCTAAACCTATTTTAAACCTACTTTATGAACTCAAAATACATTTTAATTACCTGTCTTTGCATGTTCTTGTTTTTTTACGCATCGCTTAGTCACGGTCAAGAAAAGCAAAATCAGGAATATTACGAACTACGCACTTATTCATTGTCCTCGGAAGATCAGCTTCAGGATTTGGAAGAATATTTTAAAAATGCAGCAATACCTACCTACAATAAATTGGGGATAGAGGCTATAGGTGTATTTAATGAAATGGAAAAAGGGGATAATCAAAAATTGTACGTACTCATCCCTTACAAGTCTTTGCAGCAGTATGATGATGTACAGCGTCAATTTTTACAGCAAGTCAGTTTAGAAAAAGCAGGTTTGAAGCACCTTGATGCACCATTTACCGCACCTGCATATGATCGGGTAGAAAGCTCCCTCATGAGGGCATTTACACATCTGCCTATAATGGAAATTCCCGATAAATCTGAAAGAATCTTTGAATTAAGAATATATGAAAGCCATAGCGAAAAATTTGGTCAACAAAAGATCAAAATGTTTAATGAAGGTGGTGAATTTGATATATTTAGAGAAGTTGGGTTACAGCCAGTATTCTTTGGAGAAACACTTATAGGTGCTCATATGCCTAATTTGACTTACATGATAACAGCTCCTAACATGGATGCTCATAAGGAAAACTGGAAAAAATTTGGAGGTCATCCTGATTGGAAAACACTTAGTGGGTTAGCTGAATACAAAGATACGGTGTCTAAAATCCATAGTATTTTCTTAGTTCCTACAGATTTTTCTCAGATTTAATCTAGGGACATTGAAAAAGGATAAATAATTTAATTTTTAATTAGCGCACTATTAAATGGCGCTGCTGAAGTTAAATTATTTATCCTCCTTCTCATTTTTTTTGCTTATGGGTTCATACCGGCTTTCCATCAGAGTTTTCCCTTATTACCCTACATGGATTACCGGCTGCAAATACATCTGAAGGGATATCTTTTGTAACTACACTCCCTGCACCTATGATAGTACGGTCACCTATAGTGACACCTGGACAAATAATAGCACTCCCACCTACCCAAACATCTTCTCCTATAGTGATGGGCTTTGCAAATTCTACCCCAGAACCTCTTTCCTGATAATCATTGGGATGTGTGGCTGCATAAATTTGGACATTGGGACCGAAGAGTGTTCTGTCTCCTATGGTAACCTTCATTACGTCCAGTACCACACAGTTGAAATTAAAAAAAACTTTATTACCGGTATATATATTACTGCCATAATCACAATAAAATGGCGGCTGAAGCCAAAGATCTTCCTTAGCATTGGGCATCAATTGCTTTAATATTCGGGCTCTTTCTTCCGGTTGATCCTCCCTCCCATCATTCAAATCTTTTATTAACAGCCTCGTCCTAACTCTTTCTGCGGCCAAAACAGTGTCGAGGGGGTCGTATAGTTCCCCATTTAGCATTTTTTCTTTCTCTGATTTCATTTTCTTCATCTGTTTAAAAATCAGATAAATATAATCTTTGATATTAATATATACGCCATAAAATTTAAGGTCTAACCTATGTACCTTTATATAAACTAACATTGTTTTAAAAAGACAGAATCTCTACTTTTGGAAAGTATTATATTTTCAAAGAACACAAATGATTAAAATCACCATCAGACCGCTGATACTTTTGGTATCCCTACTCATATTTTCTTGTGGAAAAGAAGATCCACAGGATGAAAATATCACTCTAAGCCAAACAGCTATAGAAATAGATTATGAAGAAACTTTTAGATTGGATGCCACTTTTATCAGAGATGGATATTCTCCTTCCGGATTTACCTGGGAATCGGACAATCCAAATATAGCTGCGGTAAGAAATGACGGCACGGTCACCGGTCAAAGGGTAGGAACTACCCTAGTGACAGTATATACACCAGATCGTTTGTTTTCTGCAGTGTGTGAAGTCACTGTTAACCCCACAAATTTTCTATATCTGGAACCTCTATTTGATTTTGGTCAGAACCGTGCTTACATAAGGGCAAATGAAACTAGGACGTTTTTGGATGAGAATGAAACATCTTTGCTATTCAGAGGAGAAAATGAAAATATATTTGGAGTCATATATGCTTTCGATGAAACTCTTTACGAAGCTTCGGTAGCATTATTAAACCTTGAAACAGAGGATGAGGTAATTAACCTAATCGCATTTCTGGAACAGCGATATGAACTATTGGGATTTGATGGTGAGTTTCTCATTTTTGAAAATGAAGATATACTTTTAGGGGTTTCTGAAGATGAGGACGGATACTTCGTGGTGTATTTACAAAACGATGATGCGTCAGGCACCGGAAGCAGAATAGATAAACTCCAAAAAATCTCTCGGAATAAATTAATGATCAATCGACAAAGATAATACAAGACTAGAAATAATTACAATATTACTCCAAGTAAGGTTTAATATTACTTCTTTAATAAATAGCCCAAAATGAATCTTTGGGCTATTTTTATTTGGGGCTATATATTACCTTTTCTACAGCGTTATCTTCTACTTCTTTTTTTTCAAAACTAGCTTTAAAATACTCGTCATTTGCCCATTTTTGAAACAGGTGGGTATAAAAATCGCTATCTGGATCTCCACTTTGGCCGGGCGTATTGATCCCCATAGTTTCTTCCCAGTCGGATGTATCGACTATAATCCTGAATGATGCACCCGAAGTATTATTGTCTCCATAAGCATTAGCGCTTGGAGTAAAGCTGTATCCGCCTCTTGGGACAGGACCCACATCTAATTTTTCCTTGTATTCTTCTCTCACGGCTGCACTTAATGGATGGCGTATATGTGCTTTTTTATAAGCTTCCTGTCCATATTGCCAGTCTTTTAGTTCTGGTCCTAATTTTTTTTCCAAGGCTATAATAGCTTTTTCAAAACACTCCTTCAGAAACCTATCTCTTCTTCCCTCACCAAAAATTTGATCCTTTTCAATCCACTGCAGCACTCTGGTCATTTGTACTGAACCTACATATGGCCGAGCTTCTTCTGGTACTGCTAATACAAAAATTTCTGCCCTGATCATCCTTTCCCACATTACATAAATACCTGCAGTAATTGAATTTTGATCCAATATATAATCCCAGTCTTTAAATAGATTTCTTGCAGCAGTCACCTTAAGGTTCTCAAAATCTAGATCCAATAAATATGGTGTGAGCCTCCTGGCAGGTAGTGAAAGATAATCATTCTGAAGTGCACCCATATCCTCCACAGAAAATTTTTCACCTTTTGAAAGCACTTCTCTTATACGTTCTCCTCGAAAAGCATCTGCCCATTCGAATCCTAGCGAATTAGGGTGGGAATAATTGGTATCAGTTACATTTTCATTAGCTGTAGCGATAAATCCGCTAGATGGATTTAGTGAATTAGGTCTTTCCAATATAGGTAGGTAGCCTCCCCATTCCTTGCTCCCATCACCAGGAAGTGCTACTAGACCTGAGAACCCTTCTCTGATGGGTGCTATTCCAGTAGCCTGCCAGCCAATATTTCCATCCCGATCTGCCCAAACCATATTTTCGGCAGGTATATGGTTATACGCACAAGCCTCCCTAAACGCTTCCCAATTTTCTGCTTGGCCCATACGCAAACTTGCCAGATAAGGGGCCCCTCCTACTTCTAGCCAAGCGGCTTGAATGGCCACCGCCTTATTTAATCCTTCATCTATAAATGTAACAGGACCATGATGTGTATAATAATGGTCTACTATTACTGATTCCTGGCCTTTAACCGAAATTGTATCCTTTATAATCCTCATATCAAGCCATTCACCTTTAAACTGATATTGAAGAGGGTTATCAGGATTAATATCATATATTCTAAGGTCTTCGTTATCAGTCTCGAATATGGTGAGGCCCCAAGCACCAAAATCATTATGTCCGATGGAGATCCCGGGTATTACTGGTTCACCAGCACCAATTACATTCCATCCTGGAGCATGTAGCCTGGACCAATACCGAAGTGAAGGGATAGCATGCCGACGGTGTGGATCATTGGCCATGATAGGAAATCCACTCTTGGTATGCTCACCAC
>DATHVH010000367.1:0-13220 GCA_035461405.1 Anditalea sp. | reverse complement strand
TGGTGGCCGCTCCTCCTAGTCCAACGCGCATGAGTACTTCCGCAAGTCTAGTTTTCATCTTAGCTCTATCTTTCCAGCCCGTAGCTTTCATCACAAATATCAGGTTGTCTGCTACGGTTCTATCGGTAAAAAGTTGAAAATCCTGAAACACAATTCCGATCTTTCTTCTTAAATAAGGGATATCCTTATTCTTTATATTATGGATGGTATATCCAGCTACTTCGGCTTCTCCCATCTGTAGTTTAAGATCAGCATATAATGTTTTCAGCAGAGAGCTTTTACCGCTTCCAGTTCTACCTATTAAAAAGACGAATTCATATTTTTCTATATTGAAAGAAACATCTTGCAACACAGTATTAATGCCCTGAAATATGCATGCATTCCTTACTTGTACTATGGGGTCACTTGAAAACATTTTATATATAGTGATTAAATCTAGAAGAGGTGTAAGTTTAATTTATTTATAGGTTAGTAGGACAGTAGTTGTTACTTCACCACCCAATAAAATCTATAACTCAAGTTTTTGTAATTTGCCAAAAGGTAGCTCCTTTATTAATTCTTCTAATGCAGTTTCTTTACCTTCCCATCCAAATTTTTCAATGTTTTTCATGGGCCTATCCGCCCTAAAGTAAGCTACCAAGACAAAGTTTTCATCTCTTATCTGGATATAATCCGGAATTTTGGCCTTCCCTTTTACTTTAATAATATACATAGGTGGATAGTGATAAATGATTTGTCCGAAATTTAATTAAAAGGCTAGTGGATAAAAATTTTTTCTTAAAAAAGAAAGATACACTCTTTAACAAGAAGCTATAGTTTTAAAATTAAACCATATTCAATGGCATGATGTTTTATAATTGAACACTAACTTTTGTGATTATGGGTATACTATTGATAATATTGATAATTCTTATAATGATCGGAATATTCATTTGGATAGGGTATGCGGCTAGGAAGAAGAAAGCGGAAAAAGGAGATCTAGATGAGCAAAGGTCATCGAAACCTGGCCATAGACATTGAAATGAAAAAAGAGCGCAAACTAATTTTGCGCTCTTTTGAATTTATAAGATTCCGGTTCTTATTAAAGAAGTGCGGATTAGTTTGTTTTATGCTACTTTTCCTGCAGCTTTTGCATGATCAGCTAAAAACTGAGAAAGACCTGAATCAGTAAGTGGATGCTTTAGTAATCCAGTGATCACTTTCAATGGACAAGTTACCACATCAGCGCCGATTTCAGCACATTTAATTAAATGCATACTATGTCTTACAGATGCAGCCAAAACTTGCGTTTCGAATCCATAATTACCATAAATATGTACGATCTGCTGTATTAAATCTAATCCATCATAAGAAATATCATCCAAACGACCTATAAATGGAGAAAGGTAAGAAGCACCAGCTTTAGCAGCTAATATCGCTTGACCTGCAGAAAATACTAAGGTACAGTTAGTTCTGATACCTTCACTATGAAAGTATTTTAAAGCTTTTACACCATCCCTGATCATAGGAATTTTTACTACTATCTTATCATCAATTTTGGCTAGCGCCATACCTTCTTTGATCATGGTATCATAATCGGTACCGATTACTTCAGCACTAACTTTATCATCCACTAGGTCACAGATAGCCTTATAGTGGTTTCTAACATTTTCTTCTCCAGTAATGCCTTCTTTAGCCATCAGAGACGGATTAGTAGTCACACCATCCAGTACACCCATGTCATAGGCTTCTTCTATTTCATTCAGATTAGCAGTGTCAATAAAGAACTTCATTATATAATCAGGTTTAAAGGTTTGAAATTAACTCTGACAAATTTAGCGGAATATTGCGAAAAACCTCGAAAAAATACATTGATGTGTTAAATAGGAATAAAAAAAAGTAAGCGGCATCGCACCGCTACAACCACTTACCCTTGCTTCCTTCCGGACCTGGGGGATTCAGCAGGAGCTGGTCGTGCCGCTTGAAACAAAGGTACGCAAAAAGCCCTTCCATCCAAAATTAAGGGAGAAAATAACTTTCATAAAAGTTTAACTAATTATAAATCAAGGTGAAAAAATGGCAGAATAATTGTATAAATTTTCCTTATGAGAAATTTCGCGATAATTTTAAGTATGATTGCTCTTTTAAGTTCCTGTGCCATTTTTACTCAAAGAGATGAATTCAGATTGGGTATGTCCGAAAATCAGTTTTTAAGAAGAAATCCTTCAGCGGTAATTAGTAATCTTGAGGGCAACACTAAAATATATAGAGTTCAGCGGGATGATAGATTTTATGTATTGGCCACATTTGTGGATCGGGAACTCACCAATATAGAAGAACGGGAGATTGCTCCTTTATGGCAACATAATAATGATCCTTTAGATCGTGGGAATTAAATTAAGCTAATCCTTTTAGATGCAAATTAAATTCCAGTGGACTACAAGGGGTGAATTCATCTTCGGCTAAATCCTCATAAATTTCTTCGTCAAAATCCAACTCGCTTTTCTCAATCCTGCCATCGGGATGTATAATGAGTTCAGTTCCGGTAAAATCTTCCTGATTTACTTTAACTAAAACTTGATAGTCGTCAAATACTCTTTTAAAATATTTTGCAATAGAATCTTTCATTGTTAAACTTTTTTATAAATTTTCATCAAATATTTTTGTAAAAATAAAACCTTTTCTAAATTTGTTGCAAATACAATCAACTATGATTTCAAATCTTACTCAGTATTGGTGGTGGCATAACTTACTTTTGGAAAAAAGGAGTCAGCTATCTTATGCCTAATATTTGAGTATCGTTAATATATCACTCAAGGCTTGCTGGATTCCGGCAAGCCTTTTTTTGTTTTTTCTTTTATACGTAATATGGATCAGATCAAAATACATACCGAATACAAAAAGCTACTGGCGGATACACTCACGCCTGTAAGCATTTATCTTCAGGTCAGGGACAGATATTCCAATCCTATTCTACTAGAAAGTTCCGATTATCACGGTCAGGAAAACAGTTATTCTTACATCTGTTTTGACCCTCTAGCATCTTTTTCTTATCATAATGGTAAGGTTTATGAAAAGTATCTACAGGAAGAAAAAGTAGAGAGGCCATTAGAACAGGGGGAAAGGTTAATGGATAGGCTAAGGACTTTTTCTTCTAAGTTCCAAGCAGAGAATTTGCCATTTAAATTTATCTCAAACGGACTTTTTGGCTATACGCAATATGATGCAGTAAATCAGTTTGAGGATATCAAACTTCAAAATACCACTGATTCTACCACTCCTGTAATGCATTATGCTGTGTATAGATTTGTGATAGTGGTAAATCACTTCAAAAACGAACTCTATATCTTTGAGCATTCAGTAAATGGTGATGAGAGCCGTATCGGTCAGATAGAAACTTTATTGGGCAGCAGAAATATACCTTCTTATACATTTTCTTTAGAGGGTAAGGAAATATCCAACTATACTGATGGTGAATTTTTGGAAATATTAAAGGCAGGAAGAGACCACTGCTATAAGGGTGATGTATTTCAAATCGTGCTTTCCAGAATGTATAAAACAGGCTTTAAAGGAGATGAATTTAATGTCTATAGAGCGCTTAGATCAATTAACCCTTCGCCATATTTATTTTATTTTGATTACGGCTCATTCAAAGTATTTGGGAGTTCCCCAGAGGCTCAGATAGTGGTAAAGGACGATATGGCCACTATATTTCCTATCGCAGGTACATTTAAAAGGACAGGTAATGATCAGGCAGATGCTGAGCTCGCAAGAAAGTTATATGATGACCCTAAAGAAAATTCAGAACATGTCATGCTTGTAGACCTTGCCAGAAATGACCTGAGCAGAACTTCAGAAGAGGTAAAGGTGGAGGTGTTTAAAGAAATTCAGTATTACTCGCATGTAATACACCTGGTATCCAAAGTCACAGGTAAATTACCTGCTGGAGCAAATCCTCTGCAGCTGGTAGCTGATACTTTTCCAGCAGGCACTCTGTCTGGAGCACCCAAGTATATGGCGATGACGCTCATAGATGGCCTTGAAAATACTTCCCGTAAATTTTATGGTGGTGCAATAGGTTATCTTGGTTTCAATGGAGATTTCAATCATGCTATTTTAATCAGATCATTTGTATCTGAAAATAATCAGCTCAGATTCCAAGCTGGAGCTGGGGTAGTAGCCAAGTCATCTATAGAAAGTGAGCTTCAGGAGGTTACCAATAAGCTGGAAGCGCTAAGGATGGCACTTAAAATGGCCGAAAACGTTTAATTTAGATTTAGATATGAAAATACTTGTACTGGATAATTACGATTCTTTTACCTATAACCTAGTATATATCCTGAGAGAATTAGGCTATGGCAGCAGCATGGATATATATAGAAATGACAAAATAAGTCTCGAAGAAGTAGGTAAATTCGATAAAATCCTACTATCCCCTGGACCTGGAGTGCCATCAGAGGCTGGTATAATGCCTGAGCTTATCACGCAGTATGGACCTACTAAAGATATATTGGGAATATGTTTGGGACATCAGGCTATAGGGGAAGCCTACGGATCTAAGATAATTAATTTATCTGAAGTGGTTCATGGAGTAGCCACGGAAGTAAGAGTATATCCCGATACCATCTTTGCTGGGATGCCAGAGAGGTTTAAAATTGGCAGATACCATAGTTGGGTAATAGATGAAAGTACGCTTACCTCAGATCTGGAAGTAACAGCAAAAACACCAGATGGTCAGATTATGGGTGTGCGGCATAAAAAATTTAAAGTGAAAGGCTTACAGTTTCATCCTGAGAGCATACTGTCAGAGCACGGTAAACAAATGATCCAGAATTGGATAACAGGATAAATATTCGAGATTGATTAAGAATATCATTGAAAAAATATATTAGACATGAAAGAGATATTAAACCACCTTTTTGAACACAGGACCCTCGAGAAGGATCAGGCAAAAGCCATATTAAAAAATATTGCTTCAAACGTATATAATCAGAGTCAAATAGCTGCCTTTCTTACTGTTTATTTGATGAGGAGCATTACTGTTCACGAACTCATGGGTTTTAGAGAGGCTATGTTAGAGCTTTGTGTTCCAGTGGATTTAGAGGGTTATGATGCTATTGATCTCTGTGGCACAGGCGGTGATGGCAAAGACACTTTTAATATATCAACCCTTTCATCATTTGTGGTAGCAGCCTGCGGCCAGCCTGTAGCAAAGCATGGTAATAGTGGCGTGAGTTCTATCTGCGGCTCATCTAATCTGATGGCTTATTTTGGACATACATTTACAGATGACCAATCATCGCTTCGTCGAAATATGGATGAAGCTGGGATCTGTTTCCTTCATGCACCTCTCTTTCATCCAGCTATGAAAAATGTAGCCCCTATCCGGAAAGAACTTGGTGTAAAGACATTCTTTAATATGCTAGGGCCAATGGTAAATCCAAGTTTTCCAAAAAAACAGATGGTAGGTGTATTCAGTTTAGAGCTGGCCAGACTATATGGATATTTATACCAAAACAATGATGTTCAATTTAGTGTTCTGCATGCCTTAGACGGGTATGATGAAGTTTCTTTGACCGGGGATTTTAAAATAATATCAAATAAAGGAGAAGAAGTGATGGCCCCCGAAACGCTTGGGCTCTCGAAATTAAAGGCTTCAGAGATAGAAGGAGGTCATACTGTAGCCGAATCCGCAAAAATATTTGAAAATATATTAAAGGGGAAAGGCACTACTGCACAGATTGAAGTGGTATTGGCCAACTCGGCCATAGCCTTACAAACAGCAGATAGAACTCTTTCTTTACCGGAGGCTGTTGATAAGGCAAGAGAAGCACTAGCTTCTGGTAAAGCACTCCAAGTATTTAAATCTCTTATTAGTCCTAAAGTATCTATAAGTATTGCATAATTAAGTAAATCATGAATATTCTAGAAAAAATAATTCAGCATAAGCATAAGGAAGTAGCCGAAAGAAAAAGCCTTATTCCTGTAAAATATCTGGAGCAAAGTATATTTTTTGATAGCGAAGTAGTCTCTATGAAAAAATATATCCTGAATCCTGAGAAGACAGGAATCATCGCTGAATTTAAAAGAAAGTCGCCGTCTAAAGGAATGATCAATATCACTGCCAAGGTAGAGAGTACCAGCATAGGCTATATGCAGTCAGGGGCTTCAGCACTTTCTATACTTACCGATAAAGAATTTTTTGGAGGATCTAATGATGACCTGACTACTGCTAGGAAATATAATTTCTGTCCTATCTTAAGAAAAGATTTCATTATAGATGAATACCAGATCATAGAGGCTAAGTCTATAGGAGCAGACTGTATTTTACTTATCGCGGCTGCACTTGAGCCTAAGAGGTTAAAAGAACTTGCATCTTTTGCCCAGTCTCTTGGTTTGGAAGTCTTTATGGAAATTCATGAGCAGGAGGAATTAGATCAATCTCTAAACAATAATTTAGATCTTATTGGAGTAAACAACAGAAGTTTAAAAACCTTTGAAGTATCAGTGCAAACATCATTGTCACTGGTAGACAAGATCCCAAATGAGTTTACTAAAGTTTCCGAAAGTGGGTTAAGTAATCCTGAAACTCTTGTAAAATTGAAACAGGCAGGATTTGATGGCTTTTTGATCGGTGAAAATTTTATGAAAGCCAGTAGACCTCATGATGCAGCCTATCAATTTATATTACAGTATAAAAAAATACTAAAGGACCAGAAGGTTTACTAATGCTCATTAAGGTCTGTGGTCTGAAAGACAAATATAATGTAGAGGAGATACTATCTAAACAATCTCCCGATTTGTTGGGAATGATCTTTTATGAAAAATCTCAGCGGTTTGTCGGTACCAAGCCTTTGCTATTAGATAGACCTATTAGCAAAGACATTCCGAAAGTAGGCGTGTTTGTAAATAGTGGTATTGAGCATATTATCGATATGCAGCTATTATTTGGATTTGAATGGGTGCAGTTGCATGGAGATGAAGACATCGCATTTATAGCCAGTTTGAAAGATAAAATAGATATAAAAGTAATCAAAGTCTTTCGAGTTTCAGGCAATATTAATTTAGATGAAATAAAACCATTTGAACCTTTAGCCGATTACTTTCTTTTTGATACGCAGACGACCCATTATGGAGGATCGGGAAAGCAGTTTGACTGGAAAGTGTTAGAGGAATATAATTTGGACACCCCCTTTATACTTAGTGGCGGAATAGATATACAGCATACAGAAGAAATTCTAACTCTTTACAGAAAAAACTCAAAAATGGCTGGGGTTGATATAAATTCTAAATTTGAATTAGAGCCGGGGTTAAAAGATCCGGATAAAGTAGCCAGATTTATCAATGCAATAAGAGAAAATACAATTAATCAGATCAGTTATGATAGGAATAGATGATAAAGGATTTTATGGGAAATTTGGAGGGGCATATATTCCCGAGATGTTACATCCAAATATAGAAGAGCTAAAGCAAAATTACATTTCTATCATAGAGGATAAAGATTTTCAAGCTTCCTTCGAAAACCTTCTTAAAGATTATGTGGGCCGTCCCACACCTCTTTATTTTGCTAAGAGGCTTTCGGAAAAGTATAAAGCAAAAATTTATCTGAAGCGAGAAGATCTTTGCCATACAGGCGCCCATAAAGTCAACAATACCATAGGTCAAATCCTTTTGGCCCAAAAGCTGGGTAAAAAAAGGATCATAGCAGAAACTGGTGCTGGACAGCACGGAGTGGCTACAGCTACAGTATGTGCGCTGATGGGTATGGATTGTACCATTTATATGGGTGAAGTGGATATAGAGCGTCAGCGACCGAATGTGGAAAGGATGAAAATCCTCGGTGCTAAAGTTATTCCTGCATCCTCTGGAAGCAAAACACTAAAGGATGCTACTAACGAAGCGATGAGGCAATGGATTAATGATCCGGTAGATACGCATTACATAATTGGCTCCGTGGTGGGACCAGACCCGTATCCAGAGATGGTAGCTAGATTTCAATCTGTCATCAGCAAAGAAATGAAAATACAGCTCCAAGAAAAAGAAGGAAGGGCAAATCCTGATCTGGTTATTGCCTGTGTAGGTGGAGGCAGTAATGCTGCAGGAGCTTTTTACCATTATTATAATGAAAAGGATGTAAGGCTGATAGCTGTAGAAGCAGCTGGCTTGGGCATACACAGCGGTAAATCTGCTGCCACTACCGCTCTGGGTAAAATGGGAATTCTTCATGGAAGCAAAACCCTATTGATGCAGACGGAAGATGGACAGGTGGTAGAGCCTCATTCTATATCTGCAGGTCTGGATTATCCAGGTATAGGGCCAATACATGCACACTTATTTGATATAGGTAGGGCAGAGTTTGTAGGAGTAGAAGATAAGCATGCTATGGAAGCTGGAATAGAGTTAAGCAAACTGGAAGGAATTATTCCTGCCATAGAATCTGCCCATGCCCTCTATGCGCTAAATCAAATAGAATACAAACCTGAAGATATTATTGTTATCAATCTTTCCGGCAGGGGAGATAAGGATCTGGAGACATATATTAAATGGGGGAAATATTAGAAGTTCAAAGTTTCTATCGGACTAAAATAAGTTACTTCAAAAGGCAAATTCATGAACAGAATAGATAAATTATTTCAGGACAAGCAGGAGAAAATACTTTCCATATATTTTACCGCCGGGTACCCAAAAATAGATGATACTCTTCCTATCATGGAAGCAATTGAGTCAGCTGGCGGGGATATAATAGAAATTGGCATCCCGTTTTCTGATCCTATAGCAGATGGCCCTACTATACAAGAGAGTAATAAGTTAGCTCTTCAAAATGGCATGACTTTAAGACTGCTTTTCAAACAACTGGAGGGCATGAGAGAAAAAATATCTACTCCCGTGGTTTTGATGGGCTATCTTAATCCAATCATTCAGTATGGTATGGAGGAGTTCTGTCAGAAGTGTCAAGAGGTAGGAGTAGATGGATTGATCTTGCCGGATCTTCCTATGCAGCAATATTTAGATGAATTTAAGGGAGTGTTTGACCGGTATGGGTTAAAAAATACCTTTCTAATATCACCTCAGACCAGTGCAAATAGAATCCGAGAAATCGACCATAATTCTGACGGCTTTATATATATGGTTTCTTCGCACAGTATTACTGGAGCAAAGGCCGGCATATCAGATCAGCAACTGGACTATTTTCAGAGGGTAAAAGATATGAATCTCAAAAATCCAAGGCTGATAGGTTTTGGGATATCCGATAGAGAGTCATTTGACAAAGTTTCAGGATATGCACATGGGGCTATAATAGGGAGTGCCTTTATTAAGGTAATTCAAAATGCCAAAAATCTTAAAGAAGAGATTAAATCATATATACAAGAAGTGAAAAAAGATTACAATTATGATCATTCAAGTTAAAGCGGATATTTCCGATATACAAAAGGAAGATATCATCACCGAAGTTAATAAGGTCGGTTATAAAATCACTGAAGTAAAAACCCAGCTGGGTACCTATCTTATAGGTATAGGATCGGCTAATTTTGACATTCGTAAGTTTGGTCATAAAGAAGGAATTCAGGATATTCATATAGTATCAGATGATTATAAGCTGGTATCCAAAAAATGGAAGGTAAAACCTACCTCCATTGATCTTGGGGATGGAGTGCATATCAAAGATGGTGATATGGCCCTGATGGCTGGACCCTGCTCCATCGAAACTGAAGAACAGATCATCAAGGTAATAGATCACTTGAAGGCTACCGGTATTAAAATTATGCGTGGGGGAGTATATAAACCACGTAGTAGCCCTTACGCTTTTAGAGGTTTGGGTTTAGATGGATTAAAATTATGGCACCAACATGCCCAAGCAGCGGGTATTAAAATCGTAACTGAAGTAATGCAGGTTTCTCAAATCGAGGAGATGTACGATTATGTGGACATTTACCAAGTAGGAGCCCGCAATACCCAAAACTTTAACCTTCTGGATGAACTTGGAAGGGTAGATAAAGCAGTTATGATCAAAAGAGGTATCTCCGGCACTATAGAAGAACTCCTTCAATCTGCCGAGTATGTATTCTCAGGTGGGAATGAAAAGCTAATCCTTTGTGAAAGAGGTATCAGAACTTATGAAAAGGCAAGTAGAAACACCTTGGACTTAAATGCCATTCCGATTTTGAAAAGCAAATCCCATCTTCCAGTGGTGGTAGACCCATCGCATGGTATCGGTATCAGGCAATTTGTGTCGCATATGGCACTTGCTGGAGTAATGTCAGGGGCTGATGGAGTGATCTATGAAACTCATGAAATTCCTGAAAAAGCATATTCAGATGGTCAACAAACACTTGATTTTAATCAAAGTGCACTATTGGCAGACCAGATACGCCAAACATTTGCCCTGCGAAAGTCATTTGTTTTATAAGAATCCGAGCATGAGAAAAATGTTACACACTGAGAAGATTATGACTGAGAGGTTCGATCGATACTATGAAAAACTAATTATAAACAGAAGAATCATGATCTTTGCTTAAGTTGATGCTTATTCTTACTTTAGCAGTATGAAGCAGAAAGTGTACGGATATCACAGCAACCATCATATTTCTTTAGAGGGATGAATGCCTGCTATTATCTGTATTACATATAATATCTAGCCTAATCCCTAATAAAGGATTAGGCTTTTTATTTTTACTGTTAGTGATAGCAAGACAATTATAGATAATAAACCCAAATAAATATGACTACTAAAACTCAGGATTGGGTCTTCAAGGATCCCAGACTACAAAACATGGAACAGGACTACAGTGCCTATACAGAAGAAGATTTTCAGGTATGGAAGATACTTTATGAAAGGCAAATTGTAAATCTTCCTAAGGCGGCATCCATAGCTTATCTTGATGGTATCAAAGAAATTAATTTTACAGCTGATAAGATTGCAAATTTTGAAGAGGCTAATGAGATTTTATCGAAGTCCACTGGTTGGGCTATACAGGTAGTACCTGGACTGATTGATGATGACCTTTTCTTTGGCCTTCTAAATAACAGGAGATTTCCATCTTCGACTTGGTTGAGAAAAATGGAGCAATTGGACTATCTGGAAGAACCTGATATGTTTCATGATGCCTTTGCTCATATGCCCTTGTTGACTAATCAGCCTTATGTTGACTTTCTAGAAAAGTTAAGTGGTATAGCGCTAAAGCATATAGATAATAAATGGGCTATCCAGCTATTGTCAAGGGTATATTGGTTTACCATAGAATTTGGTCTTATTCGTGAAAATGAAGAATTAAAAATATATGGAGCAGGGATACTTAGCTCAGCTGGGGAGACCAAATTCAGTTTGTCAGATGAACCCGCCCATTATGAATATGATGTTGAGAAAATTATGAGGACGCCTTATTGGAAAGATAAATTTCAGGATAAATACTTTATCATTAATAGCTATGAGGAGCTATTTGATTCACTTCCTGAAATCGAGCGGGTACTTGAAATAATGATAGAAGAAGGTCCCCAGGAGTAAGAAAAAAGATAAAACAAACCAAAATATTGTAAACCTCGGGACAATTGTTTTCCGAGGTTTATTCTTAAGGATTATTTAAAATATGCAGGTAGCGATTATTAAATACAATTCCGGGAATGTCAGATCGGTACTGTATGCTTTGGAGCGGCTTGGCGTAGATGCTGAGCTGACAGATGATTGGGAAAAGATTAAAAGTGCGGAGAAAGTAATTTTCCCCGGTCAGGGAGAGGCAAGTTCCGCGATGAGATACCTTAAAGACAGAAAGCTGGATCAGCTTATAAAAGAGCTTACACAGCCTTTCTTTGGGATATGTTTAGGCCAGCAGCTGCTATGTGAGCATTCTGAAGAAAACGATACTCCATGTTTAGGAATATTTCCCATTAAAGTAAAGAAATTTCCCGCCTTCGATAAAGTACCACATGTAGGTTGGAACAATCTTGAAAATCTTAAATCTCCTTTACTTGAAGGATTGGATGAAGAGTCATTTGTTTATTATGTTCATAGTTACTATGCCGAAATGTCCCCCTATACTATAGCAAGTACCCATTATATGGATGATTTTAGTGCTTTACTTCACAAAGATAACTTTTATGCTATGCAGGCTCACCCAGAAAAAAGTGGTCTGGTTGGAGAAAAGATTTTACGCAATTTTCTAAAATTAAAATAAGATGGAAATTATACCCGCAATAGATATAATCGGAGGCAAATGTGTCCGCCTTACCCAAGGTGATTACGCACAGGTAAAAACCTATAGTGATTCTCCTTTGGATATGGCCAAAACTTTTGAAGATGCTGGCATTCGAAGACTCCATCTAGTAGATCTTGATGGCGCCAAGCAGAAGAAAATTGTCAATAAAGATGTACTCCAGAGTATAGCAAGTGGCACTTCTTTGCAGGTAGACTTTGGTGGAGGTGTGCAGTCTGATGAAGATATCGAGTTGGCCTTTAGATTCGGAGCCCACCAGATTACCGGAGGAAGTATAGCGGTAAAATTACCTTCGTTATTTGAAAGCTGGATCAAAAAGTATGGTGCAGAAAAAATCATATTGGGGGCAGATGTTAAAAACAGAAAAATTGCTATTAGTGGGTGGCAGGAAAATACTGAGGTAGATGTGATTGATTTTATAAAGAATTACCAAAAATTAGGTATCCAATATGTGATTTGTACTGATGTGGCTAAAGATGGCTTACTTCAGGGGCCTTCCATCGATCTGTATAAAGAAATCATGGCAGCCATTCCGGGGATTAAACTTATAGCCAGTGGAGGTGTTTCGAACTTACAAGATCTAGAAGACCTCGAAAAAAGCGGTGTATATGGAGCTATAGTTGGGAAAGCTTTCTATGAAGGCAAGGTAACTTTAGAACAACTGGCTTCTTTCCAAAAATAATCAAAATGCTTACAAAAAGAATTATTCCTTGCCTGGATATTAAAGAAGGCCGAACTGTTAAAGGTATCAATTTCGTAGAGCTTAAAGATGCAGGGGATCCTGTAGAATTAGCTAAAATATATTCGGATGAAGGCGCGGATGAATTGGTATTTCTTGATATCACTGCTACCGTGGACAAAAGAAAGACCCTAGTAGAGTTGGTCACCAAAGTGGCAAAAGCTATTAATATCCCATTTACTGTAGGTGGAGGTATAAGCACTATTGAAGATGTGAAGGCTCTTTTAATTGCAGGGGCCGATAAGATAAGTATTAATTCTGCGGCTGTCAAAAATCCCGGAATTATTGATGAG
>DATHVH010000366.1:0-5687 GCA_035461405.1 Anditalea sp. | reverse complement strand
GTAGTATTATGTGTACTATTTGCAAGTTGTGAAAACAACCTAATGGATCTTGACCCAATTACTGAAGTAACCCTAGAAGAAGATTCAGATTTGAATGGATTTGATTTTACAGAATTAGTCGAAATGACTGATTTTTCCAACATGAGAGAAGGAGACTTCACCGGGAGATTTTTGATTATCAGTAACGGGCCAAATCTACCTAATAATTTAGAGAGAAGCATTGCAAATGCCGGTGGTGAAATCGTAAAGACATTCCCTGAAATCGGTGTAGCTGTAGCGGTAGCCCGTTCAGGTGATTTCTATGCTAAAGCAAGCAATATTAGTGGAATTGAATCAATTACTCCAGATTTTATATTACAATATACTGAAGAGCCTGAGATGTTAGGAGAAGACATGGTTCTAGAAAGTAATGAAGCTCATGCTTCAGGTACTGCATTTGATTATCAGAAAGCTACTTTTGATGGATGGCAGTGGGCTCCTAAAGCTATCAATGCACCTGAGGCATGGAAAGCAGGAGTTACAGGCGAAGGTGTCAGAGTGGCGGTTCTAGATGGTGGATTTCATTCCACTCATATAGATTTAGCTCCTAATTTGGATTTCAATTACTCTACATCAACCGTTCCGGGTTTCGATTGGAATCAGGACACTGGTACTTTCTGGCATGGTACGCACGTAGCAGGTATAGTAGCTGCTGCAGGTAATGGTATTGTTGGAATTGCTCCAAAGGCTACAATTGTTGGTGTTAAGACGCTTCATAACGGGTCTGGTGCTTTTGAATGGATCTTAGAAGGTATTCTATATGCTGCTAGACCACAATCAGAAGGTGGTGCAGGAGCTCAGGTGATTAACATGAGCTTAGGTGCTACACTTGATCAAAGAGGCAATTGGGATAGTAAAGCGTTTAGAGATTACTTCAGAAATTTACAAAACACTTATGACAGAGCTACACGCTATGCCTATCAAAATGGTGTGACCGTAATCGCTTCAGCTGGAAATGGTGGTACTAATTATGATGTTGCTAAGAATTTATTCAAACTACCAGCTCAGAATCAGCATGTATTGTCAATCAGCTCTACTGGTCCAACTGGCTGGGTTATTGGAAATAAAAATTTCTCTTTATTGGCATATTATTCTGATCATGGCAAGTCTTTAGTTGATTTTGCAGCTCCAGGTGGAAATGCAGCATTACTTGTTGTTGATGGTAATAGAACCCCTTGTACAATTGTAGGGTCTACTAGACAGGCTACACAGCTTTGTTATGTGTTTGACATGGTATTTAGCTCAGTAAGGGGTACTTCTAACGGAAATTATAACTGGTCCCAAGGCACCTCTATGGCTTCCCCTGCTGCAGCTGGTGTAGTAGCCCTTATGATGCAAGCCAATGGCGGAAATATGACTCCTGCTCAAGTTGGTGCTAAGTTGAGACAAAGTTCAACTGATTTAGGCCAACCGGGTAACGACGAGTATTACGGTCATGGATTTGTAAATGCAGCAAAAGCAGCCGGAATTTATTAATAAGCTCTATCCTAATTGGCCTAGTATAGAAAACTTTAAATTTAAAATTGCTTCCAAATTCTTATTTCTAAAAATAGAATATTAGATAGCTAGAAAGCCTCCCGTTAGAAATAACCGGAGGCTTTCTTTTTAATCATCAGCCAAACCTTATCGTCCGCCAGCGAACAAATATGTTCGAATAAAAAACCTGCCTTTTTTCAGAAAACATATCTAGAGCCTATTTAATGCCCATTTTTAATGGCACAGATGTGGAAATGAATGGATCGGCGGCAAGTGTAGTGCTTGCATCCCTTAATTTTTAATTAACATATTGATAAATGATACAGCTCAATCATATAGACAAATATATAGAGTCCAGATTTCAGCGGGTGTTCATCCTAAAAGGGATCGAACTCACCATCAACCAAGGGGAATTTATTACACTCATGGGACCATCCGGTGTAGGCAAATCCACTCTCCTAAATATCATAGGACTCTTGGATGAAGACTTTGAAGGGGAATATATCTTTGACGGTAACGCTATTAAAAGTATGAAGGAGCGAAACCGGAATGCCCTTCACAAAAGTGAGTTTGGCTATATTTTTCAGGCATACCACCTTATCGATGAGCTGACGGTTTATGAAAACATCGAAACTCCGCTATTGTATCGCAATGTCTCTTCATCGGAACGCAAAAGTATCATAGCAGAACTTTTGGACAGATTTAATATGGTGGCTAAGAAAGATCTTTTTCCTGAACAGCTATCCGGTGGACAGCAGCAACTGGTAGGGGTAGCCAGAGCTATAGCGGGTAAGCCCCGTATTCTTCTGGCAGACGAACCAACAGGCAATCTTCATTCAGCACAGGCCAAGGAAATCATGGAAGTATTTCAGGACCTGAACAGAGAAGGAACCACCATTATACAAGCAACACATTCCCGTGAAAATGCAGATTATGGTACCCGCCTAATCGAAATGCTCGATGGTAAGATTTATAGTGATGTGGAGATATTGATAAAATGAAAAGAATAATAGTATTTATATTAATATTTGGAGCATTTATAAGCAATGCATTCAGTCAGGATACACTAATGCTTGACTTTCAGGAGGCCATAAGGATCGGCCTTTCACAAAACCAGGCGTTTCAAAGACGGACCAATGAGCAGGAAGTATTAAGAAAAGAAAGACAGGCTGCTCTTCTTGGCCACCTGCCAAGAGTAAATATAAACAATAATATATACCGTCAGATTGGACAGCAATTTCAGCAAGTAGAGGGGCAGCTAATTGTAACCAATGTAACCAATGATATAGTATCTTCTAATATGACGGCTAACCTGCCTCTTCTCAATGCTGGTAGAAGGCTCAATACGACGCGTGCCACTAATATGTTTGAGGAAGCAGGTGAACATGGGATTGATAGGGCGGCTCAGGATGTAATATTTAATATTGCTCAACAGTATTTACAGATATTGCTTGATCAAGAGCTACTATTAATAGCTATAGAAAACTTAGAAAATCAGAAACAGCAATTGAGACAAATAGAAGGATTTGTTGAGGCAGGTATTCGCACTTTATCGGATCAATATAATCAGCAGTCGGAGGTAGCCAGGTTAACAACTGTGGTTTTGGATGCTGAAATTCAACTGGAAACAGATCTTTGGCAATTTGCTGAAACTTTACAATTAGACCCCAATAGTTTTCCTATGTTGGAGCCGGTCAATATCGACACACAGCTAAGTGAATTTATGGATTTGTCTTTAACAGAATTGTATAGGATCGCCCATAAAAACAGAAGTGACCTAAAAGAGCAAAAACTATTGGAACAAGCCCAAAAGAGAATGGTAGCGGTATCCCGTTCTTTTTACTACCCCCAGCTAAATGCGTTTTTCCAATATAATACTTTCGCTACTTCCCTGGATGAAAGATCCTTTTCTGATCAATATTTAAGGATATACCCACAAAGGACAATTGGCCTTTCTTTGACGATTCCAATATTCAATAATTTTGAAAATAGAGTTTTGGTAGCCCGAAGTAAGTTAGAATATCAAAACCAGCAGTTGGAATCAAATGCACTTGAAAGGAGATTGACCCAAGAAACTAAGCTTGCCTATGAAAATTACCGTGCTGCTATCCGGAGAGAAGAAGCTACCAAAGTGCAGCTAACAGCGGCAGAGGAAGCTCAGAAAGTTATAGCTGAAAGATTTAGGCTGGGTGTCAGTAATTTTGTAGACCTGGCCCAGGCTAACCAGCAACTGGTAGCTGCCCAGTCAGATTATACCCAAGCGGTTTATACAAATTATTTTCAGGAAGTGATTTTAAGATATACGCTGGGGGTGCTGGAAGTGGATAGATTGTAGAGAGATCTTTAAATCACATCCTATTATTAAACCCTTCATCTGTTACTTTTCTATTAGACTTAACCCCTGCAATGCGATTTGCCGGGGATTTTTTTGATTAAAATTATTGATATTTCCAAGGTTCATTTTTAAACCCAATTTCAATTAAATTGTGCTAAGGAGAGGCATTTTCCTTTAATTTTAAACCATAACTGCGCATTATTACTTAAAAAATTTTAAAATAAATAAGTAATTATACTTAGTTTTTAATTTTTTTCATTTTATATTGCTGAGAATAAACCCACTCATAGCAGTAGCCCAAAATATCTTAACATTTCTAATTAAGGTCTTAACCTGACAAATGGCTATGCATAATCTGATCAAAACTAATCTGCTTATCATTATTGTACTAGTATTTATACGTACAGAAATGGCTTGGTCTCAGTTGACCATATCCGGTGAAATCAGGCCACGGGCTGAACTTCGCCACGGGTTTAAATCCCTTTTGCCAGAAGGGGCAGAACCTGCTTTTTTTATAGAGCAAAGATCCAGGATCAACTTAAGGTATATAAAAGATGATCTGCGCTTCTACATATCTGCCCAGGATGTAAGGATATGGGGCAATACGTCCCAGATATATAAATATGATCCGGCTGTGATAAATGTCTACGAAGCATGGGCAGAATATTCCTTTTCAGAAAAAACAGGGATCCGTCTAGGCAGACAGGCCCTCGATTACGACAATGCTAGATTTCTGGGAGATCTAGACTGGGCCCAGCAGGGGAGAAGCCATGACCTGATACTGTTTAAATATCAGGACACTACCAATATCCAATTACATGTGGGAGCCGCTTTTAACCAAAACGTAGCCTTTGAGCCTGGTCGCCTATCTGGTACCGTCTACGATGGACTTGATAATTATAAAACTATGCAGTTTGCATGGTTTCATAAAAGCTGGGCAAAATCCAATTACTCATTTTTATTTCTGAATGATGGCCGACAGTCAGTCAATCCAGCCACTCAGGCTGCTCCTGTTTACTTCAGACAGACAGTTGGTTTTATAGGACAAAAGAGAATTTCATCTTTTATAGATGGAAATGCTGAAGTCTATCATCAGAGTGGTAAAGATCCGCAGGGGGCCAAAGTCTCTGCATGGCTGCTGGCAGCCAGTCTGATCTATAAGACAGGTTTCTCACCTGTAACAGTGGGTTTTGATTATCTAAGCGGCACAGGACCTGACGCTATTGTGAACAATTCATTTCAGCCATTATATGGCACCAACCATAAGTTTTATGGCTTGATGGATTATTTCTACGTGGGAAGCAATCACGGTAACGCAGGGAGAACTGCCGGTCTGCATGATCTCTATCTCAAAACAAATTTGACAATCAACCCCACCAATAAATTACTGGTCCATTTCCACCATTTCAGATCTCCGGTGACAGTCTTTGCTAATGAGCAGATGACAGTTACCAGTTCCTCCCATCTGGGTGAGGAAATAGATCTGGTCTGGAATTCCCAATGGAGTAAAGAGGTCACCTTTAATTTAGGCTATTCTCAAATGTTTGGTACAGAATCTCTGAGAGCCCTGAAAGGCGTGCCAAATCCAGCCAGCCTCCAGTTTTGGGCCTGGGCAATGATCACAGTCAAACCTACCTTTTTAAATTAAGGTATTTACATAATTTAAAATTTACCCGAAATAACCTATTCATTTATTTCTATCAACCTAAACCTATTTACAAATGAAAAAGGCAACTAAAATCCAACTGCTAAATTTCACGACACCCCAGATGCGAGCATTCCATTTATCATGGGTGGCATTCTTCTTATGCTTCTTTGGCTGGTTCGGTATAGCCCC
>DATHVH010000365.1:0-10981 GCA_035461405.1 Anditalea sp. | reverse complement strand
CCTAATGGTGATCCTATCCAGATGGTATTCAACTATCCAAATAATGGATATGAATTTCAGCCAGGTGATGCCATGTATGAGGATATTAATAACGATGGTAATATAGATTACAAAGATCTGGTTTGGCTGGGAGATGCCAACCCCAAATTAATAGGTGGATTTGGTCCAAGAATCAGATACAAAAACCTATTGGTATCCGGTTATTTTAATTTCAGATATGGAGGCTATATCGTGAACAATACCAAGATGATGACAGAAAATATGTATGGTTATAGTAACCAAAATGCAGCCACTCTCAATCGTTGGAGAAATCCAGGTGACCAGACAGATATGCCAAGGGCACTTATAGGTACAGGATTTAACTGGTTGGGTTCTGACCGCTATGTAGAAGACGGTTCATTCTTAAGATTCAGAACATTTACAGTTAGATATGCATTGCCAAAGCCTATGTTGGACAGGTTAAAAGTAGGTGACTTGAGTTTCTATGTCACTGCTGAAAACCTATTTACCTGGACCAAATATACGGGACAGGATCCTGAAGTAGGGATGGGTAGTTCTAATCAAAACCGTCTATTCCAGATAGGATACGATAATGCATTGACTCCGCCTGTAAGGACCATCACTTTAGGTATAAATACTAGGTTTTAATAAGTAGTACATCAAAACTGATACAAAATGTTAAAAAAATATACTATAAACATACTTATCCTAGGTCTACTGATATTCAGTACTGGCTGCGATAATTGGCTGGACTTAAGGCCCGTAAATGGAGTAGTAAAGCAAGATTATTGGAAGACAAAAGAGCAGGTAAGAACATCTATGTTTGGTGCCTATGCTTCCCTGATAGGAAACTACCGAGGCAGACAGGCCACAGAGCAGATGTTTCTCTGGGGAGAGCTTAGGGGATATATGGTAGCCTTAAATCAAGGTGCTAACTTTAATGATAACCAGATCATCTTTGGGAATATCCAGCCGGTTAATAATATTTCAGATTGGTCTGCCTTTTATGGCACCATAAATCTCTGCAACCTAGTGGTAGATTACGCCCCGCTGGCAATGGAGACTGATGAGACTTTCCTGGAAGCGGATATGAAAAACTATGTAGCAGAAGCCAGGGCACTAAGGGCGCTGATGTACTTTTATCTGGTCAGGACTTTTGGAGATATTCCATTAGTTATAGATGCAGTCGATACAGATCAGGATGAACTGGCTCCAGCCAAATCCACCAAGGAAGAGATACTGATCCAAATTCTTGAAGATTTAAGATTAGCCGAACCGGATATTTACTTACAACATGCTACTACTGCTGAGACTAAGGGAAGAATGACCAGATATGGTGTCAATGCTTTACAGGCTGACGTGCATTTGTGGATGGAGAATTATCAGGAGGCTATCATCGCAGCAGATAAAGTTCTTCAAGGTCCATATGCACTGGTCCAGCAGGAAGATTGGTTAAGAGCTCTTTTCGTAGATGGGAATTCAATCGAAAGTATTTTTGAGGTACAATACCAAGCACCACAGAACAACCCGTTTTTCTTGATGTTCAGTACAAATATTGGAAGAAGGTTTTTAGCTTATCCTTCAGTGCTGGAACTGATATACGGGTTTGATGCCAATAATCCAGAGGATATAGATCTAAGAAGCATTGATGCTTCCTTAAAGCCAAGTGGTGAAATATTCAAATATATAAGTTTAGGCCCCAATAGTAGAAGAACGCAGACAGAATCATATGCTAACTGGATAGTCTACCGACTGGCAGATGTAATGTTAATGAAAGCTGAGGCGCTGTCACAAACTGGACAGGGAGCAGAAGCGATTGAAATTGTCAATACTATCAGAACGAGAGGTGGGGCAGCTATGTCTACTGTTCAGATGCCAGGCCCTTCAGATGATAATGCCATCCTAAGATATGTGTTGGAAGAGAGGGCTCGCGAATTAGCTTTTGAAGGCAAGAGGTGGTTTGATCTATTGAGAGTGGCTAAAATGAATGACTACTCTAACATAGACGTCCTCATAGAAGCAGCAGTAGAAAATGCCCCTGTGACCAATTTGAATTCTATCATAAACCAATTGCGGGATACCCGAAGCCATTACCTTCCAATTTATAATGTGGAGCTGAACTCCAACCCTAACTTGGTACAAAATCCATATTACTTAAGATAGTCGATATAAACATTTAGATGATAATAATATGAATATTACCCCAATAACTAATACTTGGGCCCGCCTATGGGGGATATGGTCCATGTTGATCATTCTGGGATTATTTGCCTGTGAATTTGATCCACCTGATAATATAAATGTATCAGATGATGTAAATATCACTGGATACCTGAATGAAAATCCGGAAGAATTTTCCAGCCTTTCGAGAATTCTTCAGATATCAAAAACGAGCGGCTATTTAAATGCATATGGAACATATACATTCTTTGCCCCGAATAATGATGCACTCAACAGGTATTTTTCTGATGCAAATCTTTCTTTAGAAAGCCTAACCGAAAGTCAGGCTATAGATATAGTACGCTATCATTTACTTAGCGATACACTATCTACCTCCAGATTTACTGATGGTAAACTGCCAGTACCTACCCAATATGGTAAATACCTTGTAACAGGTGCGGAATTGATTGATGGGGAGGCATCATTTAGAGTAAACCGTCAAGCAAGTATAATCAGAGGTAATGTAATATTGGGTAACGGAGTACTTCATGTAATCAATGATGTATTGGTGCCACCGGTACTTACTGCCGCAGAGCATTTGGAAAATGATCCACGATATTCTGTTTTCACCCAAGCTATGAAAGAAACAGGTTGGTATAATGTCCTTAACCAGGAATCTCCAAATGTTTGGTATACTGTCATGGCTGAATCTGATGGTGTGCTGGCTGAAGAAGGGTTTGATGATTATGAGGCTTTGAGAAACCGCCTATCCCATACAGGTGATCCCACAGATCCTACCGATAGCCTTAATTTATATGTAGCCTATCATATTTTAGAAGATATAAAATTTATAGCTGACCTGCTGACTTCTACCGCTCATGCTACTAAAGCACCTGAGGAAGTTATCACTATAAGATTGAAAGGTGAAACGGTGTTGGTTAATGAAGATGTTTTCTTTGGGGTACTTGAAGAAGGTTCTCCTATCATAAGAGCTGCCAGTGATATATCCGTTACCAATGGTGTGGTGCACAGTGTTGATAAACATTACGCCATAAAATTAAGATCCCCTACAGCAGTATATTGGGATGTGGCTGATCAGCCTGAAATCAGACAGATGACGAATGTATTCAGAGTACCGGGTGCCCCCACTTATATTTTCAGGCTTGGTGAGTTGAGCAGAATGACCTGGGGAGGCTCTGGCGTTGATAGCTGGATAAGGTATGAACCACCGGGGCTAAATGAGATATTCTTTGTCAATGGAGATTTTATGCGTATTCAGGTAGCTCAAAATAGATTAAACTGGATTACCATCACTACTCCCGTACTGGTAAGAGGAAGATATAAAATTTGGTTCTGCTACAGAGCGATCCCAAGGGGTACACAATCCAGAGTGCTTTTAAATGGAGAGCCTATAGCAGGAGCAAGAATGCTCGATAGCAGAGAGTATTACCCTGGAGGACTTACAGATGATGATGAAGCAGAAGCAAGAGGATGGAAGCAATATCTATCCGTAAGAAGCAACAACTTCCCATCCAGGCTAGTCGGAATAATTGATGTATCTACCACAGGTGAGCAAACTATCACTTTAGAAAGAGTAGCCGGTGGCACTGATGGTTATTGGTTGGATATGATCCACTTTATACCTGAAGATATGGAACAGCAGTGGCCAAAATTCCAAAGAGATGGCTCATTAGTATATGAATAAATGGCTTTTCAAGACCTATTAATAAAAGCTTTAATAGGTCTTGAGAAAACCTGATTATCCTAATCAATCCTTTTTATATAAAGAATTTCATTCATGAATAAATTATACATATACATTCTTTTGGTGGCTTGTCTTGCAAGCTGCGCAAATCCTTGGGATGACCACAGCAGGCTCCCTGACGATTTGAACAATACCCTTTATCAGCTGGTGGAAAATGATCCCGAACTCAGCGTTTTTGCTGATATGATGAGAGCTTCCGGTATAGACAGTGAGATAGAAGCAAACAAGTCCTACACTATATGGGCGCCTACTAATAATTCTATGCAGGATTTGCCGGATTCTATCAGAAATAATAATGAGGCTATGAGAAGATTTGTAGGAAATCACATAGGTTATTTAGAGAATTTCACTCAAGATGCCCAGGAAACTGTAAGGGTAAAGATGGTAAATGGAAAAGTGAATACTTTCCATAACACTACTTTCACCTCTGCTGAGAAGACAGTCAATATATCCAATAAGGATAGGCTGGCTAAAAATGGAGTATTGCATAAAGTAGATGGGTTTTTGGTACCCCGTAAAAATGTTTGGGAAAATATGCAAGCCGAAACCGATAATCCAATTAGCCAATTGGTAAGGACTATGATAGATACGGATAGTCTTACAGGAGTCAGGAGTAATTACTTCCAAAGTGATATAGTGGATTTAAGCAACGAAGATTCCCTATATACATTTGTAATGTTGACGGATGAAGCATTCGCTAAATTCAGAGCGGAAATGCAGCCTTACTATAAAGATACACTTCCCGATGGGGAGGTATTAAGAGCATTTACTAAAGGATTGACTAAAGACCTTGTAAGTAAATCAGTGTATTATAATCAGGTGCCGGCTAGTCTGCTGTCTATCGATAGTGTAGAGATATATTTCAATCCTGAAAATATAGTCAGAACTATAGACAGCAGTAACGGGATCATTTATTTAATGAATGATTTTGAGTATAAGCTTGCGGACAAAATACCTGAAATCTTAATTGAAGGGGAAGATTATAACGCTTTAAGTGGGTCCAGTAACTTTGTGAGCATCCGGCCGAGAAGCTGGGCGTCCAACGGTAAAGATCTTTTGGCCAGAGGTCATGCCACTGCAAGTTTTCACATAACCTATCATGTCCCCCAGGCTCATTCCACTAAATATAAAATTTACTGGAGAGCAGTAAATGATAATTATATTCCTAGAAACAATGAACAGCGTCTGGCTATCAATACTATTGATAATAACACATTCCCATATATCTGGGTAGAGCGGGAAACTTTTGAAGAAGTTTTTATCGGCGAGCATGAAGTAGATGTACATGGTAAATTAAGCCTTTTAGTAACCTCAGCATCTGTTACCAATAATGATTGGAACACCATAGTGCTGGATTATATCAGACTAGAACCAGTTTTTGAATAAGCCTAAAATTTATATTATGCAAAAATATATATACATAGTATTTGCCTTAGTGATCTCATGGAGCTCTTTGAGTCCCAATACAGTGTTCGCTCAAGATGAAGTGGAAGATAATGAAGAGGTGGTAGTACTTCCATTAATAGATGGAGTAACGCTACGGGGGACCATAGTCTATGAAAGATCTGGGTTACCTCTGGAAGGTGTAGGTGTTTCCTTTGGAAATATCACTTCTACTTTTACCAATTCCTCTGGACAATTTACCTTAAATGTACCCTCATACGCCAGTACTATTCTTCTAAGATGGAATGACAAAATTATCAGAGAGGTATCATTGAGAGGTAGAAGTAATGTGCAGATTCAGGTGTCCGACCTTGATCTTGAAAAAGTGGGTTCGATGGTAGATTTACCATACAGAAGAAGCCTTAAAAACCATGTAACAGATGCTGTTTCGTCTGTAAATTTAAGAGATAGTTGGACGATGAATGCCGTTTCGCCAGAGACTGCTATCCAGGGAACCGCAGCAGGGGTGAATGTGATCAGACGATCAGGGGCATTAGGGATAGGAGCAAATATGTTTATCCGTGGGTTACCTACACTTAATGCATACTCTCAGCCATTGGTAGTGGTAGATGGAATGATCTATGACATGAATGAAGGCGGAAATTCCATCATAGATGGATACTTCTCTAACCCTCTTTCTTTTATAGACATTAAAGATATAGCAGATGTAACATTTATAAAGGATGGAAGCTCTATCTATGGATCAAGGGCAGCTAATGGGGTTATGCTTATTACTACTTCAAAAGCAGAAAGTTTGGCCACTAAAATTGATTTTCACACTTACGGTGGCGTAAATTTTCGGCCAAATGCACTACCTGTAATGGAGACAGCAGACTTTAAACCTTATATGTCCCAAATGCTCCTAAGCAGTGGTTTGACCAGTGGGGAAGTACAGCAGCATCCTTATATGAATGAGCGACGTGATACACTGGGATACTACAATTACCATAATAATACACCTTGGCAAAACCTGGTCATGAATACTTCTTATGATCAAAACCATTATATCAAAGTTACCGGTGGTGATAATATAGCTACTTATGCTCTGTCCTTAGGGCACCTTAACAGTGAGGGAGTGACAGGTAATGAATCCTTTACCAGATCCAATGTAAGGTTTAACGGTGATTTTAACATTTCAGAAAAGTTAAAGGCAGCCACTAATATGTCATTTTCATATGCCGTGGCAGACCAGTACATGTACGGACAATCCGCAGCAAGAACATCGCCAATATTCTCAGCCTTGACAAAGGCCCCGATCTTGGCTTCAAATCTCTATTCAGAAGATGGAATTAGATCTCCCAATTTATCAGAGGTGGATGAATTTGGTAAAACCAACCCAGTGGCGATTATAGATGGAATGCAGGGACAAAATAGAAGATTTCGATTCTTTGGTTCCTTTAGCGGTACTTACTTATTTACCGAAAACATCAGCCTGACTTCTTTGTATGGATTGACCTTTGATCAAACAAGAGAAACATTTTTTGTGCCGAGCATAGGTGTAGAAACTATAGAAACAGAAAATGCGCTAATCAGAAACCGGATGGGTGGCCATGTACAGCGACTACTATCGTCTTATTCTGATACTAGATTTGATTATAACAAACTGTTTAACAATGTTCATAACCTGAATGTAGGATTAGGTTTTAGATATCATAATAATAATCTGGAAGAGGATAGAGGCTTTGCCTTCAATTCCGGCACAGATGATTTGGTGACCTTGGAATCAGGAGTCCTGACTTTAAATGAAGCAGGTGGTGGTGTAGGTAACTGGGCATGGATGAGCTATTATGCTAATGCCAATTACAATTACTTAAGCAAATATTTCTTAAGTGGTACTTTGTCTGTGGATGGATCATCAAGATTTGGATCAGAGACTGTAGATGGCTTAAGTCTTTTCGGACATAGGTTCGGTGTATTTCCTTCCGTAAGTGGAGCATGGTTGATTTCCTCTGAGAATTTTATGCAAAACAGTAAGTTGAATCTCCTCAAATTAAGAATGAGTTATGGACTTACCGGCAATGATGGAATAGGTAATTACGGATCCTTCCAAGTCTATAGAGGAAGTAACTTATTAGGCATGCAAGGATTGGTAAGAGCAAACATATCTAATCCGGAACTGCAGTGGGAGACAAACGCTAAAGCAAATGCAGGTATCGATATCGCTACTCTAAATCAAAGACTATCCTTCAGTTTGGATGTGTATCAAAATAATATCTCCAATATGCTTACATACGAGCCATTAAATGTGGCTACCGGACTGGACTTTTACCTTACCAATGCAGGATCTATGACCAATAGAGGAGTAGATTTAGGTATAAATGGAAGGGTGTTAGAACGAGAAGTAAAGCTGGATCTTGGGCTTACTGTAGGTAGATATATTAATGAATTGACAGATGTACCATATGACAGCAGACTGACCAATGTGGCTGCAGGTGAAATGATCTCACGTGTAGGAAATGCTGCCGCGATGTTTTATGGCTATCAAACCAATGGTGTCTATAGTACCTCCGCAGAGGCAGATGCTTTTGGTTTGAGCACACAATTACCAAATGGGGTTTTAGCTCCCTTTAGGGCAGGTGATGTGCGATTTGTTGATGTGAACAATGATGGTGTCATAGATGCCGGGGATAAGCAGATCATAGGGAATCCCAATCCTGATTTCTTTGGTAGCTTCACTACTAGAGCGGCATATAAAAGATTTACGGTAGATGCGGCCTTTACATTCACTTATGGTAATGATATCTATAATTATGTAAGGCAGCAGATGGAAAGCATGTCCACGTTTAATAATCAGCTGGAAAGTGTAAGAAACAGATGGAGAGTAGAAGGCCAGCAAACGGATATGCCAAGATTGGACTATGGCGACCCAATGGGTAACAGCCGTTTTTCTGATCGCTGGATCGAGGACGGTTCTTATCTGAGATTAAAGGCTGTCAATGTCACTTATCTGATTCCGGTAAATGGAAATATCATCAAGGATGTGACAGTATATGCATCTGGTCAAAACCTTTTGACCTTTACAAATTACTTAGGATATGACCCAGAGGTAAGCTTTACCAGAAGCATTTTTGGGCAAGGCGTGGATGTAGGCCTGATGCCTCAGTATCGCAGCTTTTTGGTTGGACTTAAAATTGGACTGTAATCATGATAGATATAAAAATACATAATAAGAAGATAGAAATGATGGGATCAAACTCACTTACTAAGCGCTTCTTTGATAAAGTTAGATTTGGCGGCAAATTAGCTCTTTCAGCTTTAATCGGATGCAGCCTATATGGATGTTCAGATATGCTGGAGGTAGAACCGGTGACAGACCTTGATAAAGACAGGTATTATCAAAATGAATTTGATGCTGATGTGGCAGTGATAGGTATATACGGTCAGGTAATGAAATTGGCTGAGCAATACGTAGTACTGAATGAATTGAGAGCAGACCTGATGGAACCTACCATGAATGCCAATGCTGATCTGCTAGCATTGAGTAACCATTCTGTTCGGGCGGAAGACAATAATCGATACACCAATCCCAAGCCATTTTACAGCGTTATATTAAATTGTAACGATGCTTTGGAGGGGTTTGAAAAGATGCGAAATGAGAACAGGATCGGCGTAAATGAATACAACCAGCGCATCTCGGATATTATAGCAATCCGAAGCTGGGTTTACTTACAATTGGGTATTCATTTTGGCGAAATTCCCTTTGTCACCACTGCTATCAATTCCATCAACGATGTAAAGAATCCAGCATTGTTTTCGCGGTTATCATTTGATGCACTTATAGATCAATTGATTATCCATATGGAAGAGTTGCCTTATTTAGATGTTTATCCAAATAACATTGCTCTTACTGCAGGTACGGATGGATATGCCACAGGAAAGTTTTTTATAAATAAGAGAGTGCTGCTCGGAGATCTATACTTATGGAAAGGAAACTATGAAAGCGCAGCTTCTAATTATAGAGAAGTAATGGAAGCGGCTACACCTTTAGGTGGTGGGGCAGGAAGGGTTTATTATGATAATTACAGAGTGTCTTGGGGCAGTGGAGGCGACCACGGAGTGCAATATTCCAAAGCGGATGATCTTAACTCTTTGGTTAATAACAATAATGCTGGATGGAGATCAATTTTTGCAAGACAAATAGACGCACCTTATAATTACGAATGGGTTTGGGCGATGCATTTTGACAGCGAGTTTGCACCGGATTATCCTTTCATTAGAATGTTTGCCAATGAAGGAATAGGCCAATATCTGCTAAAGCCATCTACCAGTGTGATGGAGGCTTGGGACAGTCAGACTCAGTATAATAATTTTGAATTTGATGCAAGAGGTCGCCTTTCCACTAAAAATTATACAACGCTACAGCCAGAGGTGGGCAAATATACCTTTAACTATAATTTCTTAAATGCTCCACTGGTGCAGAATGGCAGATGGTTTTTGGAAAGGGCCGCGTCTTTACATTTAAAATATGCTGAAGCGACTAATAGGGGAACTTTGCCCGAACTTAGCAGACTGGCCCAGTCATTCGTAAATAATGGGTTGATCAGTGAATATACACCTCCCGGTCTAAACAAAAGTGTAGATGATGTGACTGATGCTATGAACACCCTTCACTTACCTTTCCCATATGATTTTGATGCAAGAGAAGGACAGTTCCCTTATTATAGAGGTCCATGGTACAGACATATCGGTCTCAGAAACAGGGCAAATTTACCATCTATTGTGAAGCCTGAAGATTTAGAAGGCGAGGCTGAAAAGATTTGGGTAGAAGATTTGATTATAGATGAAGCAGCACTTGAGCTTGCTTTTGAAGGGCACAGATGGCCACAGTTGTTGAGGATAGCCATGAGAAGAGATCCATCAGTTTTAGCTGAAAGAGTTTACGAAAAGTTATCCAATTCCACCAGTCCTACTGACAGGGCCCGAGCCAGCGAAGCTAGAGCTAAACTGATGAATGGAGACTGGTTTCTTCCGTTCAAATGGGATGAAAATTAGAAAATAATATAGTAATCCCAAATGATGCCATTAAGTTATTTTGCTTTAGTCAAAGGGCCAGGAGATTTGCGATAATTAAAAATAATGTATGAAGTAAAAAGTAGAATGTAAGAAGGAAAATATTTAATTGTCACTTCTACTACTGGTAAAAACGCAGATAGACATTCAAATTTAAAAAGGAACAATCTACACAGGTTGTTCCTTTTTTTACACCCGCCGTCCTTTCGAATCCCCATACCTGCACCCGTAGCGCACCTGATGCTGCAGGCATCAAATGTTTATAGCAAAGATATTTCAAGGGGATCTCGACACCGAAGGTGTCGCACATCCGTGTTGGGGTAGATTGATACTGAAGCACACATCACATGCGATCCTTTCAGGTCGGAACGGATTATCAATTGATTTTGACTATAAACATGCGATCCCTTCAGAGTAGGTTCCTGCCGGCAAAGGCAAGGTCGAGGGACGACGGTTAAGTGTTGTATTAATTTACGTCTTTGATACTATTATCTTCCTCATTTCTATTTTTCTACCACTGGCGATCTGCCCCCATGGACCCACTACTATTTATGATCAATGGTAAAGGTGTTTTTTATTTTCATAAATATTCGCCTAGAATAA